>JBNGDR010000153.1:0-5736 GCA_049975685.1 Anaerolineae bacterium | reverse complement strand
GGGGGGACATGACCATTCTGGAGTTTCTCATTCTGCTGTTAGTGGCCGCCATCTGCGGCGGCATTGCTCAAGCCCTGGTAGGTTTCTCGCGCGGCGGTTGTCTCGTATCCACTGCCGTGGGTCTTATCGGGGCCCTCATCGGCTACTGGCTTGCTGGGACCCTGGGCCTGCCCCTCGTCATCCCGCTCACCATCGGAGGCGAGACCTTTCCCATTATCTGGTCCATCATCGGCGCAGTGCTCTTTGTCGGGGTCGTCTCACTATTCACCTCAAGGCGCTGACAGTTAATGATAAGACGCCTGATAATGGCGCCTGTTCCTTGCTCACCGATCCCTGGTGCGGGAGCACACCACCCATGATGAAAATATCGTTCAAGGCTGTCAGGCGCCCTGTTTTCACAACTTGCAACTGATTTTAAGGAGGTAACACCATGTTAAGATGGATTCTGATTTTCCTGGTCATAGCTGTCATCGCAGCCATCTTCGGTTTCGGTGGGATCGCGGGCGCAGCGACGCAGATCGCACGCATCATCTTCTTCATCTTCCTCGTTCTGCTCATCCTTTCTCTCATCTTTGGCCGTCGCATCTGGCGCTAGAACAACATATCCTGAAGGAGCACCTTACATGAAACTCAGTCGCAGACTCGGCATCATCCTGCTGGCTATCTGGTTAATCCTACAGGCTCTGCTGCCCCTCATTGGCTTCAGTTTCAGCGGATTGGATACCGTCCTTGCCATATTGGCCATCGCCGCTGGGGTCATACTGCTTATTGGAGGCAACATGTCCAAGATCACCGATAACCTGGGGATATTGCTCCTCAGTATCTGGCTCATTTTGCAGGGTCTCATCAGCCTGCTCGCGTTGAGCTTCCCGGCCATGGGAACCATCATGGCTATCTTGGCCATCGCAGCCGGGGTGTTATTGCTGTTGGAACGCTGATCGCAACCTTGCCATCCCCTCCCTCTCGGACAAACCGCTCCTTGCCCCCGTCCCGGGGGCCACGCGGGACCTGCTCAACCCGGGCAAGGAATACACGATTAACGTAATTGCTCTATTTCCATCCCCCTCCCATTCGGCTTTGGAGCATTTCTGAGGTATACTGAAATGCACCTTGGTCGAATGGGAGGTGCCGTACCTATGAACAAAGGCTTTACCCGCCGTCAAGTCCTGAAGATGATCGCCGCGAGTGTCACCATGGCAGCGCTGTCGCCGGTGCTACACGCCCGTGCCCGCTATCCCTCCATCATCCCCCCCTTCCCCGAGGAAAAGCCGGACCCCGATCCTGGTGTCTTGATGGGGCGGGCCATCCACACTGTCGCCTTCTACGAGGAGCCCTCGGCCTCCTCAACGCGCCTGGAGACGCGCTACCGCGATGAGTCCTTCCAAATCACCGACGAGGTCCGTGCCCCCTACAGCCGCCACAACGATCTCTGGTACAAGACGCCTCTGGGATATGTTCATTCGGCCTGGGTGTTACCCGTGCGCGTCTATCTTCCGCAACCTCTCATTCGGGACTTGGGAGAGTGGGGCTTCTGGGGACAGGTCTCACAGATCTACACCTTCGCGCGTGCGGCACCCAGCGTCGACGCCGGCGCCGCCTATCGCCTCTACGGCGGCACCGTCTACCGCGTCGTGGAATCCCTGGAGGATGAGGAGGGAACCGGCTGGTACAAGATCGCCGACGACTATCCCCCCAAGACCGAGCGCTACCACTGGGTCCTAGCACGGGATCTGCGCCGCATCCCCCGCCGAGAGATGGCACCTATCCACCCCTTCGCCAGTGGCAAACGCGTCGAGGTCGATCTAACAGCCCAAAGTCTCACCTGTTTCGAGAGAGACGAGATAGTCTTCACCACGCTGGTGGCATCAGGGCTGGGCGGGGATCTGGCTACACCACGCGGGGAGATGTGTGTGCTTCTCAAACAACCCTCGCGTCACATGGCCAACGTCCCCTACCCGGGCATGGCCGAGGAGGATCAACCCGATCCCAGCGATATCTTCGACCTGCCGGGTGTACCGTGGAACATCTTCTTCGACCTCTCGGGCACGGCCATCCACGGGGCCTACTGGCACAACGATTATGGCATCCGCCGCAGCCACGGCTGCCTCAACGTCGCCATCGAAGCCGCACGCTGGATCTACCGCTGGATTAACCCCATCGCCGGCTTCGAGGACGACTTCGTGCAGAGCAATTGCCGGGTGGGTACGCCCATCACTATCTACTAGCTGTAGCCGGTTCCTTCGCTACCCTCAGGACATGCTCCTGACCGCGCCACCGCCGGATCTATTCCTCCACCGGGAAGGTCAACGTCTCCGCCACCTGACGTAACAGTGACGAGATACCATCCTCGTCCATGGAGCGCAGACGCAGCACGTATAGCCATTGCTCCGGGCCCTGAATGACCCACGCTTCGCCCTCACCGGCGCCGCTCCCATGCCAGGTTTCAGCGAAGACGAAGGCGGGTTGTTCATCCCAGGTGGTCTCCTCCCTCGTCTCAACATCGGGTTCTATACCCAGATAGGTACTTTCCAGGAAAACGACCGCGGTGTTGAAAGCCAACGGCTCGGCCGGACCGGGTGCCCACCAGAGCTCCAGTTGCTCCTCTTCGTAACGCCAGATCCGCCAGCCCGCCTGTACATCCCCTTCTCCCACTTCGACGAAAGTCTCAGGCACGCGCAACGACACCTGCTCCGGTACCCCCGTCAGGTCGCGGAAAGGAACCGGGGCCGGGAGGAAGGTGATCTCCGTATCGCCCTCCACCTCCAGGGGTGATGCCACCTTCACCACAAGGCGCCACTCTCCCTCCAGTGGCAGGAGAGGAAGCCGCAAGGGTTCCGTCGAGACGTAACGCGGCGGGGTTCGCGGATAGAGGTTGAAGGTTACGTAGACGTACCCCTCTGGATCGAAAACCTCGGCGCTCACACCGGGATCTGCAGGAACACCAGGCGGTGGCACCACGTCGACCTCAACGAAAGCGGGTTCTAGCGCCGAGACCTCGGCGGGCCAATCAACCATCAGCTGGATGGGGGGGATGGGGGTCGCCGTCGGGGTCGGAGAAGGCGTGAGTGTGGGCGATGGCGTGTGGGTTACCGTTGGCGTCGCAGTGGGCGTGGGGGGCGGCGTCGGCGTGCCACATCCCGCCAGGACCACGAGCAAAATCAACAATAGCAGACGAACCACGTTATTCAACATGCTGACATCATATCACGGAAGCGCGGAATGACGAACAGTCTTCTCACTCACCCAGGATCTGCACCACGAGCCGCCGCGATCGGGCTCTCATGTCGAAATCCAGAAAGACGATCTGCTGCCAGGTCCCCAACGTGAGTGTCCCGTCGACAAAGGGTACCGTCAGCGAAGGGCCGATGAGGGCCGAACGGAGGTGAGAGCTGCCGTTGTAATCTCCCCACCTGCGGTGGTGCTGGTAGTCGCGGTCCGTAGGGATGATCTCCTCAAGAATCTCCTGGAGGTCAGAGACGACACCGCTCTCGTACTCGATGGTGGTCAGCCCACCCGTGGAGCCGGGGCAGAAGATGGTGACAATGCCGGCGCGCAACCCCGTCTCGCCCACGGCGCGAGTCACGTTGCTAGTGATATCCACGATATCGGTGTGTCCCTGGGTGTCCAGTCGGATTTCCTTGGTGATGATCATACTTACTTCTCCTTGCGGCGTCGTGTCAGAGCGCGCCAGATGAGCGCGCCGGCCGCCACGACGGCCCCCACGACGATGAGACCGCGCAAGCTGTAGGCCCGGCGCTCCTCCCGGCTCATCAGTCCCACGGGCTCGGCACAGATGGGGCGCAGGCGAATCCAATGCACGTCGCAGGCCAATCCGTGTTCGTAGCGCAGCGTCTGGGCGTCAGGATCCACCTCGTAGCGCCCGTCGGAAACTTCGACGCTATAGCCCTGGGGATAGTGGAAGTTGGGAACGTAGAAAAGGGTGGGCGCTTGCACCGCCTCCTCGTGCCGGAAGACAAATTCGAAAGTCCGTGAGACGGGATCAAATTCCATTCGCAGCGGCTCACCCGCGACGGCGCGCGGATGAGGGCGTAGCGCCGCCTCCAGCGCCCGACCTCCGTCGTCAATATCACCTGAGCCCGCCTTCTGATCGACGCTGAAGATGGAGAGATCCTCCCCATTCCACTGATCGCCCCTGGCATTGGTGTTATCAGCGGTGTAATTCCACAATGTGTAGCTCACCAGATTGGCCTCCAGGGCCCGGAAACTCGCGTCCAGCGCCTGTACCTGCCGGGAGAAATCGCCCGTGCGATAAGCCTCCCCCTCGTTCATATCGAAGGGAATGCCAAATTCACCGATAAGCGTAGGCACACCGCCCATCTTCTCCTCTGAGGCGCGCTCGATGGTACCTACCTGCTTCGCAAAGGTCCGCTGCACACGCTTCGGCCCAATGACGGGGCGCATGGTGTGAATATCCACGGTGAACCAGGATCTGAAGCTCTTGGTAAAGAGAGTGATCCCATCATACCAGTGACAGGCATGGGCAATCTCCGGCGCATCCTCCTCGGACCAATCCATGTGGTCACTCTCCGGCACGCCCTCAACGAAGATGAACGCCCCCGGATGGACCGCGCGCATCTCCCGCGCGTAACGATTGGCGAATGGGCGGAGATAATCGCGGTTAAAATCGACCTCCCGATCACCTACACGGGCAAAGTGATGAGGACGGCACAATACCGGACGGCCCGCGTCATCCAGATCCCAGACACCGTTGGCTTTCCAGAGGGGTTCAACACCCTCACGCCAGACGCTCACCCCTTCCGGGTTCACCAGACGGGTCCCCTGCCGTTTGAGGTTGAGGAGTCCCATGCCCCAGATCTCCACCTCCTGCGGATAGCCCGCGCCCAGAAGCATCGACTGGAAAGGCGTGGGGGATTCGCCGTTGAGCAACAGCCCTCCGACCGAATTCAAATTCTGGCGGCCAATGTAGCCCGCAGAAGGCTCGTTGAAGATGTCGTAACCCACGACGTACTCCAGACCTTTGAGACGCTCGGCCACCTGTTTCATGGCGTCGATGTAGTGGCGCTGGAGGTACGCCTGAACCGGTTCCCCGTCGATGGTCGTCTCCGGGGCGAAATCGTCGCCGCCGAAGAAGAGGGTAAACATCGTCGCTGTCGCCAGCTTCCCGTAATTGGTGGGCCAGATCATCCTCGGGAAGGGATCGCCGTGCGTCTGGTGGACGATGGCGGCGCCCGTCTCCTTGAAGCGGGTCATATCCATGCCGATAGCTTCAAAGGTCCAACCGGGCGCGCCGTCCCCACCGGAGAAGCGGCTCCACACGTCCTGGTGGGGATCGATAAAGAGATGGAGCCCGTGCTCACCCGCCTTGCGTACTACCTCAGAAAGGTAATCCAGGTAAGCTTCATCGTAGATGCCCGGCCCGGCGTGCTCAATGGCCTCCCAGGTGACGAGGAAGCGCAAGAAGTCAAAGCCCCAGGCTCGCAGACGGGCAAAATGCTCGTCGGCCTCCTCCAGGGGAAAGGGCCGCCCGACGAAGGAGACATCACGGTGCTCAAAGAAACCTTCCCGTATGTGGGTGGCACCGTCAGGCCTAGATGGCACCTTCGTGCTGCCCCCAAGATTGATCCCCCGTAACAACAACGTCCGTCCTTGCTCATCCTTGAACCAGCGACCATCAATTCGCATTTTCATATCTCCCCCTCAAACACTCACCTTTCGATGCTCTCAGTATAAAATGAATCCCCCTGGGGTCAAAGG
>JBNGDR010000152.1:0-5746 GCA_049975685.1 Anaerolineae bacterium | reverse complement strand
GCCGTAGGACGGGTCACCCGCGCCTTCGATCCCTGTATCGCCTGTGCCACCCACTGATATGCGGCTGGCCGCGCTCGCTGACGTCCACGGCAACCTGCCTGCCCTGGAGGCCGTGCTCAAGGATATAAAGAGGCAAGGCGTCGACCACGTCGTCGTGGCGGGTGACATCGTCCACGGGATGGCCTGGCCTCAGGAGGTCATCGATAGGCTGCGTTCCATAGGAGCCCTGATGATCCGGGGCAACAACGAGGATTACCTCGTCGCCTATCACCGGGGAACGGCCCCAGAGCGCTGGTACAGCGCCCTCCAATGGAGCGCATTGCGCTGGACATATCGGCACCTCAATGACGAGACCTGCGACTTCATCGCTGCCCTGCCCGCGCAGCGGGTGGTGGCCCTTGAGGGCACCGATCCCATCCGTGTGGTGCACGGCTCCCCACGCAGCGCCACCGAGCACCTCGTACCCGAGCGCAACCCGGAGGCCGTGCGGAGGCTCCACGCGGCACTGGTCCATACCGCGGCGAAGACGTTGCCCCTGGCCGAACACCTGGCAGACCTCCAAGAGCCGGTGCTCCTCTGCGGGCACTCCCACGTGACCTGGCAACAGCGGGAGGGCAAGCACCTCGCCATCAACGCCGGATCGGTGGGGGCGGCCAACATGGGTTATCCGGCCGCCTTCTACGCCCTTCTCACCTGGAAGGAGGCCGCCTGGCACGTAGAGCACCGGACCGTGCACTACGATTTCACGGTCGTGAGACCCGCCTGCCGCGAACGTGGCCTGCTGCGAGAGGGCGGGGCCTTCGCTCGCGCCTGTCTGGTGGACATTGAAAGTGGATACAACGTGGCAGGAGCCTTCGTGACCTACGCCTTCCGCCTTGCAGAAGGAGGCGAGATGACCGATGCCATATGGACCCAGGCCGAAGCCGCCTTTGACTGGGAGGCGGCCGCCAGGGGGCAGCTGGACCCATAAGAAACTTGCACGCTCCGGTAATTTCACTATGATTGACGCTGATGGAGAGGCAGCACCTTCCACTTCACGCTTTCCGCGGCCGAACCGAGCACAGAATAGGAGCCCAGCATGACGGTTGAAGAGACGGTCAAAGAATGGACGACCCTTTTTGAAAGCACCGAGCGTAAGGAGATACAGGAGATCGCGAGCTTTCTCCAGCAACTCGCCAATAAACTACGAAAAGGCGACAGCCAGATCGCGCTCTCACGTGGTGAGAACAACGTCACAGTCGAGCTACCCGATCGGATGTTGTTCGATGTGGTGGTTGAAGAGAAGCCCAGGAAACTGGGGGCTGAGCGACGCCTCACGTTAACCATCACCTGGGATGAAGAGCGAACGGCGGAGGAAACCACGACACTTACCTGAACAAGACACGTATGTCAATGAGACACCCATAACGACGAAGGAGCACACAATCTATGGACCCAAGACTCAATCTATTCTTTCATCCCCAGGGCGTTGCCATCATCGGCGCCAGCAGCGACCCGGCCAAGCTAAGCCACGGCGTCGTCCGTAATCTCAAAGAGCACGGCTATCAGGGTGCCATCTATCCCGTCAACCCCAAGGCCGTCCAGATCCTGGGACTCAAGGTCTACCCTGACATCCTTGAAGTACCCGATCCCCTGGATCTGGCCGTCGTCATGGTGCGAGCGCAACTCGTAACCAGGGTGCTGCGCACGTGCGGGGAACGGGGTCTGAAGGCCGTTATCGTCATCACCGGGGGATTCAAGGAAGTGGGACCCGAGGGCGCTGAGCTGGAACGCTCCCTCAAGCCCATCGCCGACGAGTACGGCATGCGCCTTATCGGCCCCAACTGCGTCGGCGTCATGGACACCCACGTTCCTCTGGATACCACCTTTATCGCAGAGATGCCCAAGCCCGGCCCCATAGGCTTCGCCTCTCATTCGGGCGCTATCGCCGGGGGGACCGTAGACTGGGCCATCGGGATGGGCGTGGGCTACAGTCGTATCATCAGCCTCGGTAACCAGGCGGATGTGAACATCGCCGACGGCGCACGCATGCTCTACGAGGATCCCCACACCAAGGTCGTGAACCTCTACGCCGAGGGTATCCCCGATGGGCGCGGCTTCGTTGAAGCCGCCGTCAGTATCTTCCGCGAGAAGCCCATCATCATGACCAAGGCTGGGCGCACGGCCGCCGGGACCCGGGCCGTCGCCTCCCACACCGGCGCGCTGGCGGGCGCCGGGCGCGCCTACGAAGCAGCCTGCCATCGTGCCGGGGTCATCATGGCCGACTCGCTTCAGGAGCAGAATGACCTGGCCATGGCCCTGGCCCACCAGCCGCTCCCGCAGGGCAAACGCGTTGCCATTCTTACCAATGCTGGCGGCCCGGCTGCTCTCGCCGCCGATGCCCTCGACGAAGGGGGGCTAACGCTGGCGGATCTCACCGACGAAACCATGGCACGGCTCAAGGAGGTGACCCCCCACGGCACCCAGCTGGGCAATCCGGTTGATATGCTGGGTGGCCCCCGTGCCGAGATGTACGCCGACGCCATCGCCATCCTGCGCGAGGATCCAGGCGTGGACATGATCCTTGCCATCTTCGTCCCCCAGGCCATCACCCCCGTCAACGACGTAGCCAAGAACGTCGTTGAAGCCGCACAGGGAAGCCAGAAGCCTGTCGTCGCCACCCTGGTCGGCGGCGTGAGTATCCCCGACGCCATCCAGATCCTGCACGAGGGCGATGTTCCCTTCTACCAGGACCCCACCCGCGCCGCCCGCGCCCTGGCGGGATTGTGGAACTATGCCGGCTTGAAGGCCCGCCCCTCTCTCAAACCCTCTCCAGTTGGAGGCGTGGATGAGGAGCGCGCGCGTGCTCTCATCGAGAAAGCGGAGCGTGACGATGCAGGCTTCATCCCTGCTGAGACAGCGGCCCGGATCGCGGCGGCCTACGGTATCCAGGTGCCCTATTCCGGTGTAGCACCCACGGTCGAAGAGGCAGTGACGATGGCGGAGAAGGCTGGCTATCCCGTTGTCGCCAAACTCATCGCACCCGGCGTCGTCCACAAGGCCGACGTGGGGGGCATCGCCCTCAACCTGCAGAACGCGGATGAGGTTCGCGAGGCCGCCAGGCGCATGCTGAAGGGCGGGCTGGAGCGCAGCGTCATGATCCAACAGATGGCACCTGCCGGCCGCGAGGTAATCCTGGGGGCACAACGCGACCCGCAATTCGGGCCGCTACTCATGTTCGGGATGGGCGGCATCTACGTCGAGGTACTCAAGGACGTAGCCTTCCGCCTGGCGCCCATCGCCGAGATCGACGCTCGTGACATGATCATGGAAACCGCCGCCGGACAGATCCTGCGCGGCGTGCGAGGTGAGGAAGGTAAGGACGTGGGCGCAGTCGTGGAGACACTACGCCGCGTGGGCCAGCTCGTCACCGACATCCCCCTAATTGCCGAGTTAGACATCAATCCACTCATCGTGGGACCTGAAGAGGCAGGCGCCTGGGCCGTGGACGTACGGATACGACTGGCGTGAAGGTAAACCGTGGCACCTTGTTTTTTCGCTGGCCCAACTTATAATCAGAGTCATAAGGTTCAGGGAGGCTGAAGCACGTCAGTGCCAGACGCTCATCAGCCTTTATAGGGAGTCCCTGCTCCCTCTTTTCTGATCACTGTATTTTCAAAGGAGTGTACTATGGAAATAACCACCGAAAGCTTCAAACGTTGTGACATGGTCAAGGTCGAAGGGCGGATAGATAGCCAGACTGCCCCCCAGCTGGCAGAGGCGATGGAAGCCATCACCGACGCTGGACGCTACAAAATCGTAGTTGATATGAGCGAGGTAGGGTTCATCTCCAGTGCGGGGCTGCGTGTGCTCATCAACGCTCAGAAGACCTGTAATCAACTCAATCGGGGTGAGGTCATCCTCGCCGCGGTGCCCGAGCGCATCTACGAGATCTTCGATCTCGCGGGTCTCCTCCCCATTTTCAGATTCGAAGACGACGTCCTTCACGCTATCGGCAACTGCTGATCTTCCAGTGAGGATGGGGCACAGCATCCCTTGAGATCAATCAGGTTGAGCATGGGATAGGCTAAAGAACCCCGCATTGCGGTGCGGGGTTGCTTCTTGTGGGAAACCCCCCGCCCCGCGCAGCAGATGGGAGAGGCACGATAATGATGAATGACACGATAACCAGAACCTTTGAGGCCTGTCTTGAAAGCCTCAATGCTCTCAACGACTTCGTCACCGGCGCCGCGCACGATGCAGCCCTCGATGATGCAGCCATCTACGCCGTACAGATGGCGGTGGAGGAGGCGTTCTCTAACATCATCCAGCACGCTTACGGGGAAGAATGCACCCAGAGCATCGAGTGCACCTGTCGCGTCGACGATGTGGGACTGACCATTATTCTGCAGGATGAGGGGCGTCCCTTCAACCCCGATTCGGTCCCGGAGCCGGATCTCTGCGCTCCCATCGAGGAACGTTCGGTAGGTGGACTGGGCGTCTATTTCATCCGGCAACTGATGGACGAAGTCTACTTTGATTGCAGGGCAGGTACCACCAACGTGCTGACCATGGTGAAACATCGGGTAAAAGCCTGAACTCGGACTCTCGACAACGGGAAAGGCTGTGAGACAGAGCGTGTGAGACAGAGCGTGTGAGACAGAAGTTGTGAGACAGATATTGGACACCATTGCAAGACGCTTCTTCCCCCAGCTAAAAACTATGAGCGGGCGGGAACAGGCCTACGGCGTCGCCGACGTCATCGGTGCCCTCTACACCACGCCTGTCGCGGTCGCCGGCCTACTGTGGTTGGCAAGCAAGACCAATTGGGCACTTTTCGCCTCCCATTGGCCCCTCCTCATCATCATACTTGCATTGCTCTTCGTTTTCGAACGACTAGATTTCTTCATCTTCGTCGAGGTAACGACCGGTACCTATGCCGAGTGGGTCTGGTCCCTCTGGAGTATCATCACCTGGTCTTCGGTTTTCATGTTTGGTCCAGGCGCCCTCTGGATCACTGTGATATGGCGGCTTATCTCTTTCTTCAGCAAATGGCGCAGAGCCAACACTCCCGATTGGCGTTGGAACCTGGCGCGTCACCTGACCCTTTACCTTGCAACGACCATCTTTAGCATTCTCGTGGCCCTCTCCTGCTACCGGCGCTGGGGGGGTATCCTTCCCCTACCAGGGCTGGATATCGAGGATCTGCTACCCGGTTTCGGAGCGACGTTGGTCTGGCTGAGCCTTTCAGCTGTCCTATGGATACCTATCCTCGCCTACTTTAGCAGCGTCAGGGAGTTCGCCTGGACGCGCAAACCACTCCTCACACTGGTTCGCTTCCTGGGGGTCACCATGGGATGGCGACTCTTGGTAGACCCCTTTGCCGTCTTCGCCGCCGGCATCTACGCGCAGAACGGACCGGGCGGATACCTTTTCTTCGTGGGCGGGCTGCTTATCACCGGCTATCTGGCTCACCAGCTCAGTGAGGCCGTTCAACGCAGTCAGTTGCGTTCCCGAGAGTTGGAGAAGCTGGAGCGGCTTGGACGGGCCATCATCAACATGCCTCCAGATGCCTCAACGCTTCCCCAGGTACTTGCCGAACATCTCTGCAACATGTTTCCCTACTGTCACGTTGAGGTTAGGCTTTTCCCCGAACAGATCATCTTCCACCACCCGAATGCATGGTCTGACCTGGACGAAGCGGCCTGGAAATGGCTCCACCAGGCGACAGAGACGGACATCTTCAAACCAGCGCACGCCACACCCT
>JBNGDR010000151.1:0-5749 GCA_049975685.1 Anaerolineae bacterium | reverse complement strand
ACGATGCTCATACTCATTCCCACCAGAGTGCCTGTGAGCAACCGCAGCCAGGGTTGGGGTTCATATCCCAGGATCCCCACACTGCGACCGTTGAAAGTGGTGAAGGAGTTAAAGCCATCTAATCCCCAGGCAGCGAAAAAGAGCCCCATCACCAACCAGATCCACAAGGGCGGAAAGCGCTGTGATCGCCGCCGGCGCAGGACCAACCACTGGAAGAGAAGGCCAAGTAACGCGCCTGCAAAGGTCCCGGTGCAACGTTGGCAAACAGGCAGTTGCTCCCCGGCCACGAAGAAGCTGTGAGAGGGAATGCGATGGCAGACCGCAGCGCCAACGTAGTCCAACTTGCGGAGCAACGCGGGCGGCGTGAAAAAGATGAAACCTATCACTGCCATCGTGGCCAGAAGCAGGCCGGTCCACGTCCAGAAGGTGGGCAGAGGTTCCCGATCTTTTGCCATCACCAACTCCTGAGAGGGCGCGGGAGATGTTCCAGATTATTAACGTAGTGCACCAACCAGTACGCCTCCCGCCACTCCAAGAGATGAAGGCCAGTGTTCGCAGTCCACAGCCTCTGTGTCGTCGCACCGAGGAGCACCCTGAGAATGCTCCCCACCGTTCCCCCATGGGCCACAACGAGTATCGTTTCGTCGGCCTCCTCATCGGGAAGAATCTCACATAACGCACCCCGCACACGCTCCAGGAAGCCCCGATGGGCGGGGTTGGGCGCCTCTACCGGTTCAGGATTCCAGAAAGAGCTGGGGAGAGGTGCTCTCCCCGCCGCGTCACTCTCGAACTCCCGCAGCTGGGGGTTCACAGTGAGATCCATTTCAAGGTAAGAGGCCACAATAGTGGCCGTCTTATGAGCCCGTTTCAGGTGGCTGGCAACGATCCGATCCACCGTCTCGTAACGTTTGAGATGAACACCTAACCGATGCGCCTGTAATTCACCGAGAGGGCTGAGAGGTGAATCGCCACCGGCAATGGAACCCTCCGTCTGCCAACGTGACTGTCCATGTCGTGTCAGTAGTAGTCTCATAAGGTGGGATTATAATGGAAAGGAACAGAATAAACAAACTACCCCAAAAGGAGGCACATGTCCATCGTTGAAGCATTACTGGAACAGACAGCAAGTCAGGCCATCGCTGCCAAGGTGTTGGACGTGCGAATTGGCGCACACTGGACCGTGGTTGTCCTAGATCTTCATGGTGAACGTCGGGCGGGTATCTCGTCCACCCTCCACGGTGGCGACGGGGATCACCACCACGGCGGAGGACCTCCCGTGCGAGATGCCGGTGGGCTGCTGGACTATATGGTCCCAGATCTGGCGGCGCTGGTGCGCTCGGACGAGGTGCTGGAAGCGAGCATTGGTGTGGCGACTATCAACGCTCTTCTGGACATCGAAGTGGAGAATTGCGTCAACGTCAACGCCGCCGATGTTATCGCCGAGCGCGGCGCAGACAAGAAGGTTGCCATCGTGGGTCACTTCCCCTTCATTCCCCACATTCGATCAGTCGCCGCGGAGACCTGGGTACTGGAGCTGGAGCCGCGCGAGGGCGACGTCCCTGCTGTCAAGGCACCCGAACTGATCCCACAGGCCGACGTAGTAGCACTGACGGGCACGTCACTCCTGAACCATACCTTCGATGGTCTTATCAAACTCTGCCGGCCCGATGCCTACGTACTCGTCCTGGGCGGCACCACACCCCTCTCACCTCTCTTTTTCGACTACGGTGTCGACGCCGTAGCCGGCACCCGCATCGTCGATGCAGACGCGACGCTCCGCTGTGCCGGGCAGGGCGCAACCTTCAAACAACTTCGGGGGAAGGAGCTACTGACACTCTTCAGGCCCGGAAGTTAAAGCAGATCGACTTCGAAACGGGGACGCTCGCAGCGAGCGTCCCCGTTTCCCGGTTCACATGGACTCTTCAGGACCATTCCTTGCGCACGAAGGGTACGAAGGCCACGCCACCCAGATCGATCTTGGTGATCTCGCCCTCACGCTTCATCACCTTCCACAAGGTCTGGTAGCGACCGCGCGGCCCCACCGGAATGACCATATTCCCACCTTCGTCCAGCTGTTCGATCAAGGATGGCGGGATCTCCCGCGCAGCAGCGGTAGCGATGATGCCCTGGTAAGGTGCATGCTCGGGCCAGCCCTGGTGACCGTCCCCCACGCGGTAATGAACGTTACTGTATCCCAGAGCCTCAAGCACCTCTCTAGCCTTCTCCTGTAATTCAGGTACCACCTCGATAGTATAAACCTCCGTCCCCATCTCGGCGAGGATAGCGGTCTGGTAGCCGGAACCTGTGCCGATCTCCAACACCCTATCGCCTTCCGCGACGCCCAGCGCTTCGGTCATCAACGCCACGATATAGGGCTGGGAAATGGTCTGCCCCGAACCGATAGGGAGGGGATAATCACCGTAGGCGCGGGCACGCATATCGGACGGAACAAAGCGATGGCGCGGCACGTCCCTCATGGCGTCCAATACGTCGGCATCCTGTATTCCACGCGCTTTGATAAGTTCAACCATCTGTTGAGATTCATCCATAACTACCTCCTTGAAAAATATAGCGAGCAGTAAGTAGAAAGCTGGGGTCAGGGATCTGGGACCGGGGGTTCAGGTTCCATCCTTCGACTAGACTCAGGACAAACCTACTGAGGGTCTCAGCTGCCTGGATATTTTTGCTGATCGTTGATGTGGGAACCCACATGGAAACCACCTGGATGATACACTTATCCTCTCAACATTATGCCAATCAGCCAGAGAACGCGCGGAATTGGCCGGTTGCAAGCATTATGTCGTATCTAATGCCTGGGAACTCGGTGCAAGCCGGTGTCGGTGTTCCGTGGTGGGACACCGAGAGAGCATGAGTTGGTTCCTAAACGAACACCGGCGCATGTGAACGTACCAGAGTCGTCAGCGGCAGCCAGAAACCAAAGGTACTTCCCTTACCTGGGGTGCTCTCCACCCAGACGTCGCCACCGTGTGCACGTACCACCTCTTTGACCAGCGCCAGCCCTGCTCCCACCCCTCCATAACGCCGGGTGGTGGACCCATCAACCTGATAAAAGCGCTGGAAAAGTAGCTTCTGATCCTCCTCAGCGATACCGATTCCGTGATCCTCTACGGAGAGATAGGCTCGTTCTCCTTCGACCCAAACCCGGATTGTGACAGGGCCGCCATCGGGACTGAACTTGACGGCGTTCTCGATAAGGGCTTCAATAGCCTGCCCTATGCGGCGAGCATCGCCCAGCAAGGGAGGTGTTGTATCGACAACCTTCAGGTTGAGAGCGCAGTTATGCACCGATGCCCAACGAGCCTTGGCGTTGACCTCCATCTGTGCCAATGCATCCAGTGAAACGGGATGTTGGGTGATCTCGCCCAACCGCACATCATCGAGAACCGTCACCTTTTCCACAATGTGAGATAGGTTGCGTGCGTTCCTACCTATCACCCCGGCAGCCTCCCGTTGTTCCGGTGTCAGAGCGCCCCAGGTCTCGGCACTCAGCAACTCCGTATAGCCCAGGATCATAGAGAGAGGGGTACGCAATTCGTGGGAGATATTCTGGATCATCTGATCCTTGAGGCTATCAATCTCCGAGAGTACCGTATAGGCCTGTTGAAGCTCCTCAAGACGCATCCGGGCAAGATAACGCTGTTCCTGCAAATTCCCAGCGAGTTCACCAACGGAAAGGGCCACAAGGTTCAGAGAGAGGATGAAAGAGACCTCCTGCGCCGAGGCGGGCAGGCCCAACTGCAGGATCTCATAACCCAGCAGTAAGCTCAGGAAAACAACGATAAGCCAGGTTTCCAGAAACCCCAGGGTAAGCGTTGCAAAGACCACGGGCAAGATAAATAGTTGGCTGGCCAAGGGAATCTCGTTGAGACAGCCAATGACCAGAAGCGCCAGGAAGAGAAGATTGAGCACACTCAATATCAGGAAACGGCGCCACCCCATCCGTGACCAGGCGAATCCTGGCCCCTCTCCCTGAACGTAACGGACCAGGCTGATGACGAACGCAGCGATAATGATGTTAACAACAGTCTCAGTTAATAGACCCGCCCAGAAGATAGGTTCACGGATGGTTTCCACATCGAGTAGATCTGCCAAAAGGAAACCCAGAATATTGAGCCCATGACCGATGATGACTGTAGAGGCCGTACCAATACGGGTCTGACGAAGGAGGGGAGCCCCAGCAGCCATCCCCATCAGTGCATGCGGTATAACGGCAACGAGTTCATACCAGTCGGGCCCACTGAGGGGATAGAGGAAATACTTGATCAGGAAGTTGAACAACGTACCCAGCAAACCAACCAGTCCACCGGTCAGGCTACCACCGAAATAACCTGCTATGATGGGAATGACCATATTCAAAGCCAGGCTGGCATCGGGCACCATGGGGTTGGGGATGTCCCGGGTGAATTGACCCAAGATTACGTAGGATAGTATTCCACCCAGGATCAAGACCCAGTTTGATCTTCTGTTTAGTCTGTGGAGTTTTGCCCTCACGGTCTCCTCCCGGGGAAGATCGGTCCTCTGTTCGCTCCTATTATACCGGAAAAGGAAAAAAGTTAAGGGGGAGCTCGCGTGAGCTCCCCCTCGGTGAAAGACCATCAAGGGCCCTGCTTACTCACTCCTGAAGAGGAGTGGCATGTAGTAACGTCGGATACCAAAGTCCCAGCCATAGTCAGCCTGCATTCCAATACCTTCGTTCTCAGTTCCTACGTAACCTTCACTGGCAAGGAAGACTTGGTAGCCGTGGGTTGTAGAAAGGGGTGTCGTTGGGGTAAAGAGAACGACGGTTCCTGTGATGAGACCAGAACCGAAGACAGGATCGCTGTAGGAGGTGAAGGACTTCTCATCAAAGCCGAAGGTACCGTCCACGATGGTACCGGTGGAGAAGTTCGTCAGGGTAAAAGTAGTCGTATTGATGAAGCTGTCGTCAAGCAAATGGTTGAAGGTAACGCTCACGGGCCGGGTCGTATCCCAGGCCAAGGCCTTGTCCAGAGGATAGGTCTCGATGACCAGCGGATCCTTCCAGTTATGAACGGCATCTGTGACCGTCATAACACCGGTGGCGCCATAGTTGACACTGACCTCGCGGTTGGTTAACCCTATCAGGGTACCCCAATGCTCGACAGTCTCCCAAGATCCGCCTCGCGTGTACTTATACTGGAGGTCCGTCCCATCCTTGACCATGGACGTGTACATCCAGGTCGTGTCATCGACCCGAGTGATGGGTTGTGCTGCAGGATTCCAGAAGGCACCGAAAACGTCAGCGTTGTTACCCGCGATGTAGACGGTGGCGGTATCGGGAGTGAAATCGGGCACGTTCACGACGAAGCGAACGTCTACCATCCGGGCTTCAGCTGTGGCGGAGACTTCGTTCGACGGCGAGGATTCGTTGAAATTCATATCCAGAGCGGTGACGGTGTAGGTATAAGTATTGCCGGTGGTGACACTCTCGTCAGTGTAAACAGTGGTGGGTGCCAGAATCCGTGCGATCTTCGCGGCATCGACACTCGTCTTACCCTCCTCGTAGCGGTAGAGATCGTAGGCGTAGAGATCGGGGGCAGTCACAGCATCCCAGGCAAGGGCGATGGAGCTCGCATCCCAGAAGGTAACGCGCAAATTCTGGGGCGATAGGGGAGGTGTGATGTCGCCCGAAGGCTGTACGTGCAACAGACCCGGCGTGATGACCTGGGTGGCGGAGATGGGACCGCTCAAATCCGCGTAGAACCAATCC
>JBNGDR010000150.1:0-5772 GCA_049975685.1 Anaerolineae bacterium | reverse complement strand
GTACCTTGAGGAATTGACGGAGCGCGTGCTCCGTGATCCCACCTTCAAGGTCCACAATCAAACCCAGGCTGGCTATTTTGCGCAGGCGCTGGTACTTGCGGCGCTCTTCAATCCTGAAGAACGGGAGCTCTTCACCCGCCTCTACGAGAGACGCGCCACGCTCACCGACGATGAGCGCAACGCCGAGATCGAGGAGCTCTGTGAACGTCAGGGCGAGGAACATCTCTGCGAGATCATCGATCGGATCTTCGCCGCGAAGCGGGAGGATCAGGCCCTCATGCACTACATCATGCAGGCCATTGAGGACAATCTCTGGCAGCCCGTGCTGGAGGAGATCAAGGAGCGCCGTTTCAAGACGGAGCACTTCCTCTGGGAGGTACGCGGCTGAGGTGGTTCCTGAAGCAATTATTTGGTGAATTTCATAACTTTTAACTCGCAACTCGCAACTTTTAACTGATTTTATAAGGAGGCGACAATGGCACTCGTAGAAGTCAGGAATCTTGTGAAGCGTTACACCCCCGATGGCCCCAACGCCGTGGACGATATCTCCTTCGAGATTCGCGAGGGGGAGATCTTCAGTCTGTTGGGACCTAACGGAGCGGGCAAGACGACGACCATCTCCATGATCAGCACCCTTCTCTCACCCACGGAGGGCACGGCGACGGTCAACGGTCACGACGTCCAGGAAGAGCCCATGGGCGTCCGGCGCAGCATCGGTGTGGTCCCCCAGGAGCTCGCCCTCTACGACGTCCTGTCGGCGGAGGAGAACCTCCGCTTCTGGGGCGAGATGCGGGGCCTGCGGGGGGAAGAGCTCCAGAAGGAGATCAGGGAGAAGCTGGAGCTGATGGACCTCGTCGATCGGGCCAAGGATCGCGTGAGCACCTACTCCGGCGGGATGAAAAGACGCCTCAACCTCGCCGTGGGCCTGCTGGGCAATCCCCCGCTCGTGATGTTAGATGAGCCCACCGTGGCCATCGATCCGCAAAGCCGCCGCTACATCCTGGACTGGGTCAAGGATATGAACCAGAAAGGATTAACCGTCCTCTATACCACGCATTACATGGAGGAAGCTCAGGAGCTCAGCCACCGCATCGGCATCATCGATCGCGGTAAACTCATCGCCATCGGCACACTGGAGGAACTCACCCAGATGGTGGGCGAGAACGAGACCCTCATCCTTAGCCTTTACCAGGAGGGCGGTGGTGACAAGTTGGCGCAGGCCGTCCAGGGCACCGGAGGTATCCAGCAGGTGAGCGCCAGCGATGGTGAGGTGGTGCTCAACGCCGAATCGGCGGAGGACACCCTGCCTCTCGTGCTGGGCAAGGCCTCTGAGCTGGGATTGAGTATCCGCACCATAGAGATTCGCGAGCCCAACCTGGAGAGCGTCTTCCTGCACCTCACCGGTCGGGCGTTGCGGGATTGAGGTGACGCCATGCGCAAGTTAATCGTCCTGGCGTTGAAAGAGGTCAGGGTCACCTTCCGTGACGTGGGCGCACTCATCGCCATGCTGGTCACGCCGTTGGCGCTCACCCTGGCTATGGCTGCCGCCTTCGGCACCGGAGGCAACGACCCCCTCTCCGATATTCCCGTGCTCTTGTTGAACAGGGATGGCGATTTCATGTCAGAGGAGCTGGTCAACGTCCTCACCTCAGAGGAGATGGCCGATCTCCTGGAGGTGGAGACGGTCACCGACGGAGCCGAAGCGGCAGCTCGCGACCGGGTAGAGGCGGGTGAGGTAGCGGTGCTCATTATCATACCCTCTGATTTCACCGCGCGCAGCTTCCCCATGCTGGACGCAGCCCAGAATCGATTGGGCATCGATCTGACGACGCTTGATCCGGAAGATCGCGACGCGCTGTCGCCGGAAGAGCAGATGGCTCTTGCCCAGATCTTCGCGGAGATCACCTCGCAGGAGACCGAACCGGCGACGGTGGAGATCTACGGCAGCCCCAACTGGCAGATAAGCACCTCCGTGGTAAAGGGCATCGTCACCCAGGTGCTGGAACAGATGAACATGACCACGCAGGGCATTAACAATATCATGGGGCGCCTTTTCGCCGGTGGAGCCTCAACCGGGGGCACGGATATGGGTGAGGTCATGTCCGGCGCCGCCGGTGAGGAGATGGTTGCCTTCGGCGAGGGCAGCGAAGGAGAACTACCCGTACGCTTGAAGATCAGCTCCCCCAGTGGTCGCGGCTTCAACTGGCTCGACTACATGGCGACCAGCATGGCCATCCTCTTCCTCATGTTTGCCGTCACCTCGGGAGGGCGCACCCTGCTGGCCGAGCGGGAGGCAGGGACCTTGCCCCGCCTGCTCATCACCCCCTCGTCGCCGCTGACCGTACTCGTGGGCAAGATGGGAGGCATCGTACTGACCGGCTTGCTCCAGGTCTTCGTTCTCTGGGGCGCGACGACGCTCATCGGCGCCCGCTGGGGCTCCCCGGAAGCCGTCGTCGTCGCCATTGTGGCGCTCGTCATCTGTGCCACCGGCGTCGGGGCGGTTATCTCCGCCTGGGCGCAGACGCCGGGCCAGGCCGGCGCCATCGGTACCGCCACCACCCTCGTAGCCGCTGCCCTCTCCGGCTCCTTCTTCCCCAGGATGAACCTGCCTGATTGGGTGCAGGCCGTCAGCCTCATCACGCCCAATGCCTGGGGCATCGAGATCTTCAATAAATTGCAGTCGGGCAAGGGCATACCGGGCATCCTCCCGGAGCTGGGAGGTGTGATGTTGCTCACGGTGGTTTACTACGCCATCGCTATGGTCGGTTTTCGCCGCCAGTTCGACTGAGAACGAAATCTGCGAGGTGCATAATGTCACGATTATTCGCAATGATTCGCAACGAATTTCAGCGAGAATTTGCTTACCCTATCTCCCTCGTCTTCTTTCTGCTTCTGCCGCTGCTCTTCACGGCCGCGGTGGGTACGGCACTGGGAGGTGTGAATACCGAGAAGGAACCGGAGGAGTTGAAGACCCGGATCTACGTCGTCACCGAAGACGAAGGTCCGCTGCTGAACGCGCTGTTGGATGCCCTCTCCGAGGTCAATCTGGAGCCGGAACGCGTGGAGAGCATTCCCGAGGAGAGTTTCGGCCTGGAAGTCCCGGCCGATTTTTCAGAGAGCCTTCTGGCCGGTGAATCGGTGACACTGACGCTCCACACCCTGCCGGTGGCGAGTGTCAGCCAGGCGGTGGAGCAATACGTCTCGGCCGCCCGAGGCCGGGTGGGCGGCGCCGCACTGGTGGCCCGGAACGGTCTCGATCTCGCCCGCGAACAGGGCATCGTCTCCACACCGGAGGAAGAGGAAGCCTTCTTCCGAGATATCCTGGAGGAGACCCTGGAGGACGCCCAGAATCCCCAGGCCGTCGCTGAGGTGCGCTGGCCCGAGGGAACCGAGATTGAGGAGACGGCCCAGGAGTTTACAACGAGTACCGAACAGGCTTCGGCGGGCCAGCTGGTGACCTGGGTGCAGATCACGCTGCTGGGTGCTGCCGAGGTACTCGTGGATGAACGCATGGGGGGGACGTTGCGGCGTATGCTGGTCGTCCCTACCTCACGGGCCTCTATTCTGGGGGGCAAGCTGGTGGCCCGCCTGACCCTGGGGCTGGTCCAGATGGCCATTTTGCTGGTGGGTGGGGCCTTCCTCTTCAACGTCGACTGGGCTCAGGAGCCCCTGGGCGTGGCCCTGGTCTCCATCGCCTTTGGATTGGCGACGGTGGGGCTCGGCATGCTCGTTGCGACCTTCGTCAAGACGCGGAGCCAGGCGAGCAGCGTGGTCGTCGGCCTCTCGATGGGTCTGGCGGCCCTGGGCGGCGCCTGGTATCCCCTGGAGATCACGCCGGAGCTCTACCGCCAGGTTGTGCAGATTCTCCCCTCAACGTGGGCAATGAAGGCCTACAGCGATCTACTCGCCCGGGGCGCCAGCGTGGCCGATATCTTACCCCACGTGGGTATCCTGCTGGGATTTGCCGTGGTCTTCACCGTGGTGGGTATGCTGCGCTTCCGCCGGTACGAATAAACGAGGTGGGATCACTTGACAGAGCCGAGCGACTCGAGCGCCAACATCAGACCGGCCTGGCGTCACTACCTGGTGCAGAGCTTGCTCGCCGTCATCGCGACAGGCGTGGTTCTCCTGTTGCTGAACTGGCAGAATTGGTTCATCGTGACCGCGCTGGGCAGCACGGTCTTCGTCCTCTTCGTCATGCCCCATCGTTCCGTAGCCCAGCCGCGCAACACGGTCGTGGGTCATTTCATCGGCATCGTCTGCGGAATGCTCTGTTCCTTTCTACCGCAGACGTCGTTGCCGGTCACTACCTTTGTTTACGCCCTCTCCGTGGGCCTGGCTATCTTCGTCATGCTGATGACCGACACCGAACAGCCCCCCGCCGCCGGTACAGCGTTGGCCTTCGCCATTAACGGGTTTTCGGTCAAGACCGGTCTCACGACCCTGATCAGCGTGGTGATTCTCTCACTGATTCACCAGCTGCTCAAGGGCCATTTGCGCAATCTCGTAGGGTCAGGCCACAAGGTGGGGCAGGACGAACACCTCTGAGGAATGCCATGATCTACAGGCTCGCAATCACAACGAAAATATACGTCTCACTCGGGATTTCAACCTGGCCTCTGATCCCTGTATTTCCCCAGGAGGAATGATGGTGCATGAGGAAAGTGTGATGGACTGGTTGTTGGAGAGCGATCCTGCCATTCGTTGGCAGGTCCTTCAAGATCTGGTCGGCGCGGATGAAAAGACCGTGACGGCGGAGCGAGCGAAGGTCGCCACCGAAGGCTGGGGGCCGCGCCTACTGGTCGAACAGGAACCCCATGGGCAGTTTGGCGGCGGCCTTTACTCACCCAAATGGATCTCGACAACCTACACCATGGCCCTACTGCGCCGCATGGGGCTACCTCCTTCCCATCCGCAGGCACGGAAATCGTGTCGTTTACTCCTCGACGAGGGTTTTTACAAAGACGGTGGCATCAACTTCTCTGTTAGCTATAATCACAGTGAGACCTGTATCACCGGCATAATCCTCGCCATCCTGGCCTATTTCCGCTACGACGACGACCGCGTGGATGCTCTGGTGGAACACCTCCTCGATCAACAGCTGGGGGATGGAGGCTGGAATTGCCGCTCCTATCGAGGAGACACCCATAGCTCCTTCCACACCACCATCAACGTGCTGGAGGGGTTACGCGAGTACGAGAAAGCGCACGCCGATTCCGACTCGACCGTCGGTGAAGCACAGACCCAGGGACGCGAGTTTCTGCTTGTCCACCGTCTCTTCCGTTCCCACCGTACCGGTGAGGTAGTCGATGCCCGCATGACGCGCTTCTCCTTCCCGCCGCGCTGGTACTACGACATCCTCCGCGCCCTCGATTACTTCCAGGACGTCAACGCCCCTTTTGACGAGCGACTCGACGACGCCCTCGCCATCCTGGAGAAGAAGCGCCGGAAGGACGGACGCTGGCCCCTGCAGAACCGCCACCCGGGGGAGGTCTACTTCCGGATGGAAGAGGGCCGATCCCCTCCCAGCCGTTGGAACACTCTGCGCGCCCTGCGGGTGCTCAATTGGGTCGGCAGGACATGCCAAGAATGAAGGAAACAACGTGCAAACGTGTGAACGTTGACAAAGTTGTCCTAACCTTCAGAAGTATACATAGGGCAGACCATTCCAGTTATTAGCAAGAATATCCAAGCGGGACCGGGCCTGGTCCCTGGTCCCCGGTCCCTGATCCCTGTATTTTGAAAGGAGGGCATCATGACCTTATCACGTCT
>JBNGDR010000149.1:0-5864 GCA_049975685.1 Anaerolineae bacterium | reverse complement strand
TTCCTCGCCACACTGGCCCACCTCAAGAAACATGAAGCGTTGCGGAAAGGGCGTTTTGTCCTGTTGAGCGCCGGCCCCACCATCCAGGCCGTGTGGGATGAGACTGACGGCGGTCTCTACGGGATCTTCAACGTCAGCGGCTCCTCGGGAAAGATGACAGTACAGCTCCCCGACGGCCCCTACGAAGATCTGCTGAACGGCGAATACGTCACGGTGAAAGGAGGGCGTATGCCATTGCCAGAAGCCGCCTCCATCCTGCGCTATGACGTAGACGCTCCTTTCAAGGAACTTGAATTCCCTCTATTACCTCACTACTGAACTGGAGAACGCACATATGCCCAATAAGACCATCCCCGTTGAGGAGGTAGCCCGTCGCCCGCGTCCGGGTATGGCTATCCCCTCCCAGATCGCTTTCAGTCCCGATGACACATGTCTCACCTGCCTGGATAGCGACGAGGACGACCTTGTCCAGCAGCTCTACAGCCTCGATCTCGAGTCGGGCGAACGCCAGCTGCTCGTCTCGCCTCCGGGTGATACTTCCGAGGAAACCCTCTCATCCGAGGAAAAGCTGCGCCGCGAACGCCAGCGTCAGTTGGCGCGAGGCGTCACACGCTACGCCTGGGCGCGCGACGCCCAGCGGATCCTCATCCCTCTCTCTGACGGGATCTACGTCAAGGATGGGATTGAAGCACCCCTGCGCCGCGTCGTCAAAGTCGAAGGCGAACCCCTCCTCGATCCGCAGATCTCACCCGATGGTGAGTACATCGCCTACGTGCGCGCTGGCGAGCTCTACGTCGTGCCCGCTACGGGAGGCGAGCCCCGGCAGCTAACCCACGGCGCCGATGAAGCAGGAATAACACATGGGCTGGCGGAATATGTGGCCCAGGAAGAGATCGACCGGCGCCACGGTTTCTGGTGGTCGCGGGATAGCCAACGCCTGGCTTTCACCGAGGTGGACGAACGGCACATTCCTATCTACCGCATCGTGCATCAGGGTAAGGATAGCGTAGGTGACGCAGCTCAGGAAGATCACTACTATCCCTTCGCCGGGGGTCCCAACGCACGCGTCCGATTGGGCGTCGTCCCTGTCGAGGGTGGTGAGGTGGCCTGGATGGATCTTGACGCCGATGAAGATTTTTACCTCGCCCGCGTCCAATGGTGGCCCGACGGCAATCTCACCGCGCAGATTGAGAACCGTGCCCAGACGGAGCTAAGACTGTTGCGCCTGAACCCTGACACCGGAGAGAGCCACACGTTACTCCTGGAAAGCAACGACGTGTGGATCAACCTACACAATATGCTTCACCCCCTGAAAGATGGGCGCTTCATCTGGGCTTCGGAGCGGACGGGCTTCATGCACCTCTACCTCTACGACGCCGATGGAAGCCTTCTCCGCCCTCTGACGGCGGGAGAATGGGTCGTAGACGATCTCGCCGGTGTGGATGAGGAAAAGGGTGTTGTCTACTTCCTTGCTAACCGGACCCATCCTACGGAGCGGCACCTCTACACCGTGACACTGGAGGGAGACGGCCTCCGGCGGATCACGGGAACCGTCGGCACCCACCATGTCATATTAGATCACGACCGTCGCCGCTTTGTCGACGTTCACAGCGCCCTACACCAGCCGCCAAGAGTTACCCTACGCTCCCTGGAGGACGATGAGTACCTCGCCACTATCCACGACGAGAAAGACCCGCGCATCGAAGAGCTGGGGTTGACACCACCGGAGATGGTGATGGTGGAAAGCCACGACGGTATTCCACTTTACGGTCTCCTCTACCGCCCATCGACCGGGAATGGCGAGGTGCCCTACCCCGCTATCGTCCACGTGTACGGAGGGCCTCACAACCAGATGGTGTCTAATAGCTGGGGGCCCACCGCCGATCTGCGCCGTCAACATCTGCGCGACCTGGGCTTTGCCGTCTTCGTCCTCGACAATCGGGGAAGCGCCCGCCGGGGACAGGCTTTCGAAGGTGCCATTCGCCATAATCTCGGCAACGTGGAGGTACAGGACCAGGTGGACGGCGTGCGGGAGCTGGTGGAGCGCGGTATCGCTGACCCACGCCGCGTGGGGATCTACGGCTGGAGCTACGGCGGCTATATGACCCTCATGTGCCTGCTCCACGCACCGGAGACCTTCAAGGTGGGGGTCGCTGGCGCCCCGGTCACGCACTGGGACGGCTATGATACCCACTACACCGAACGCTACATGTCACAGCCAGCAGCGAATCCTGCTGGATATGAGACAAGCAGCGTCATGGAGCACGTAGACAGGCTTCAAAGCAAGCTGCTACTGGTGCACGGCCTCATCGACGAAAACGTCCACTTCCGCCACACGGCGCGTCTGGTGAACGCCCTCATTCGAGCGCGCAAGTCATACGACCTGCTCCTCTTCCCCGACGAGCGCCACATGCCCCGCTTCCTCGCGGATCGCATCTATATGGAAGAGCGCATATGGGATTTCTTCCTGGAGAACCTCTAGCATCTGCCATGACAAAAGACGGGCCGGCGGTCATAACCGCCGGCCCGTCATGCCGAAATCTGCTGTACAAAGATCCCAGCTAGGGAGAAGACCTCAATAGAAGTGGCAGGTAGAGGCACGAAGGTATGTTCTGGTAATAGTCCACACCTCCGATCTTCTCCCCCCCAATCTCCTCGCTGAAATTGACACTGAAGTCGACGTTACCCGGTGCTACAATGGTCGTCGTCATCGGCTCCTGGGCATAGGGGGCGAGCGCGATGCCGTTGATGCGGGCCGGGAAGGCCGTAGGCACCAACGTCATGCCCACCTGGTTGAAATTGCTGAGGCTCGTCCAATCTCCCCACATGTTGCCCATATCCACACTTATAGCGCCGGTGGTTGTGGGGAAGGTGCTGCTGTCGAGCACGACGTCGACGGCGGTTGTGATGGCTAACGTGTTGACCACGTCCATGGTCACCGTGTTCGTTTGAATATCCGAGGTAACCATACCACAGCTTCGCTGTGGGACATCATCCACGATGTTGAAGTTACGCTGTGCGATGTTGTTGTCCCACTGCACCCGGTTGTCGGTGATGGGATCCTCGGTCGCTGATGTGCGAGCCAGGAAGCAGAAGTGTCCACCTATGTTGGGCACATTCCAGCTGATGACCTCAGTCGAGGTGACCCCAGGCGGCAGATCGCCAATGTTGACCGAACCGATATAGTTCCAGCCAGTGGGCCAGGGGAAGCCCATGGCCACGTTACCCCAGTAGAGATCGGCGACGACATTGGTGGCCGTCACTCCAAGACGGTGGTGTACGTTGACGTTGACGTAGTTCGTTTCGCCCAGTTCCGGATTCTGATGAGCGGTGTTACCGTCGTCGCTGTGACGCACCCAGATATCGGGACTACGCCACCAACCCGGTGGATAGGTGGTAGGAATGGTGCCCGTGTCGGTGAGATGATCCCGGATGAAGATATCTACCAACGGATCATCCTCCCAGCCCGGCAGGTAGTAATCCTCAGTCTCACCTCCCTCATAACCCGACCTCGGCCCCTGGCCATCGGGCTCCATATCCTGGGGATTGATGGGCATCTCTGCAAGCGTGATACGCATCCACATGGAGTCCTTGGGCTCTGTGTTATGGGGCAAGAAGGCGGGTGTTGTGACAGTGTAAACGCCCGGCGCAGCGAAATTCAACATCTGATTCTGTACTGCCCACTCGGGTGCCGGGCTTCCATCGTCGCACTCCGGTCTGTCCTGCCAATCACCGTCCCGATTCCAGTCAAACCAGGCGTTGACGTAGAAGGGAATGCCGGCACCGGTTGCACCGACGGTGACAGTGTACTCAAAGGTGGTGGAGACACAATGGGGAATCTTGAGAGGCGGGTGAATAGCATCGTCAGCTACATCCCAATCGGGGAGATCAGAGGGCGGAACGATGTTGGGCACGCCATCGGCATCGGGCATCACATCGGCGTCCAGTTCGAGAGTGTAATGGAGACCCAGCCATGCTCCCCAGGAGGGATTGAAGTGCCGAGGGCCCGGGGGAAGCCCCGTCGCTGGATCGAAGACAGTGGGATAGTGAGCCTGAGTATCGGGGGGGCCACCACCTAGCAGGTACGCTGTCATGGTGACACCGTGATGGTTGGTGCTGTCGGGGGCATCGCCCAGATCGAAAATAGGCTCCGGTTCCTCGGGAATAAGGGTCACCGTGGCATCATCCCACAGCAGCCACTGAGGCAACATGGCGGTGTTCGTGGTCACGCCGCAGGGAGCGTCCGCGTGGAAATTGATGGTAGCACTCCACACCTTCCCAGGGTTCAACAGGGGTATAGTCCAGGAGAGAGTCCCCGTTGTAACATTGGTCGGAGGGGGAACAGCAGGGGGCAGATAGGATAGACAACTCGAGTCGAAGTGATCGTCCACGACCAGGTTCACGAGCGGATTCAGAGTGCTGTTGGTCACGACAATGCCGAAGGTCACCGTGTCACTGACCGCTGCTACGCCGGAGGCGGGCTGTATCAGGTGTTTGGATATCTCAGGGAGGCCAGGCTCGATGCCCGGTAGATAGTAATCTTCCGTCTCACCCTGATCGTAGCCAATGCCGGGCCCGCGACCATCGGCCATGTCGGTCTGAGGATTCAAGGGGGGATATTCCCCGTCGCGCGTCAAGGTCAGACGCATCCACATCTCCAGATCAGGCGTGGGGTTGAAGGGCAGGAAAGCAGGTGTCGTGATCTTGTAAACACCCGGCGCACTGAAGCTCAGCAGCTGATTCTGAACAGCCCATTCGGGAGCCAGGTTACCATCGGGACATTCCGGCACGTCATCCCAATCCCCGTCACGGATCCAATCAAACCAGACGTTGACGAGGTAATCCCCGGGATCCTTCACCGTTACCGTGTACTCGAACGTAGTGTTGACACAATCGGGAAGGATGAGCGGCGGTATCAGGGCGTCATCGGCCCCGTCCCGATCGGGGAAATCAGGTGGGGGATCGAGATTCGTAATACCGTCGACATCGGGGAAGAGATCGGCATCAAGTTCCTGGGTCACCGAGAACCCCAACCAAGCGCCGAAAAGCCCCGCACCGAAGTGCTTGGGACCCTGCGGCAGCCCCGTCGCCGGGTCGAAGACGGTGGGGTAGCGTGCCCCAATGCCGGGGGGGCCGCCCGCCGGGTAAGCCGTCATATTCACCCCGAAGTGGTTGGTGCTATCGGGCGCGTCGCCCAGATCACCTAAATCCTCTTCCATGATGCCCGGCAGGTAGTAATCCTCCGTCTCGCCGTGGTCGTAACCGATATCCGGCCCGCGTCCATCGGGGAGCTCCGTATCCGGATTCGGAGGCGGTGGCTCGCCTTCGATGGTCAACGTCATGCGCATCCACATCTCCTGATCGGGCGTCGGGTTGGAAGGCAGGAAGGCAGGTGTCCTCACCCGGTGAACACCGGGCGGCAGGTTCAAAACCTGATTCTGAACAGCCCACTCAGGCGCCGGTCCGTGCCCGCAAGGCAGTATATCCTCCCAGTCCCCGTCGCGGTTCCAGTCGAACCAGACGTTGACCAGGTAGATGCCGGGGTCCTTCACAGTCACCGTGTACTCGAAGGTGGTCGTTACACAATCTGGAAGGATCAACGGTGGTAACAGGGCATCGTCGGCCCTATCCTGATCGGGGAAATCGGGCGGGGGATCGATGTTTGTCACGCCATCGACGTCAGGCATGAGATCGGCATCAAATTCATGGGTCACCGTGAGCCCCAACCAGGCGCCGAAGAGACCTGCGCCCCAGTGCTTAGGACCTTGGGGGATCCCTGTCGCCGGGTCGAAGACGGTGGGATAACGAGCCCCAACGCCGGGCGGACCACCCGCCGGGTAAGCCGTCATAGGTACACCAAAATG
>JBNGDR010000148.1:0-5894 GCA_049975685.1 Anaerolineae bacterium | reverse complement strand
TCAGGGAACATTCGTCGAGCTGACCATCCTGAACGCGGGCATCCACGATGGCGTCGACGATCTTCGTCAGTTCCTCAGGAGACGAAGGACGCGCAGCGCGCGTCGCTGCCTCACAGCCGTCCGCCAGCATCACCAGGGCGGTCTCCCGACTCTGCGGCAGAGGCCCCGGATAGCGGAAACTCGACTCATCTACCAACCCCGGATCTCCAGCTGCCTCCACTGCCTTCTGATAGAAGAAGCTCACCCGCATTGTGCCGTGATGTTCGGGGATGAAATCCCGAACGCGCGAGGGAATTCCGTATTGACGTGCCATCTTCGCGCCATCACGCACGTGCCCGATGAGGATATCCACGCTCGTCTGGGGATCGAGACGATCGTGAGGATTACTCAATCCCTCCTGGTTTTCAACGAAGAAATATGGGCGAGCCAGCTTGCCGATGTCGTGATAGTAAGTGCCCGCCCGCGTGAGCAAAGCATTGGCACCAATGCGTTCCGCGGCCTGCTCCGCCATACTCGCCACCATCATCACGTGATGGAAAGTCGCGGGCGCCTCACGCAGGAGGCGCTGCAACAGCGGATGATTGGGATGGCTCAGCTCCACCAACCGGAAAGTAGTCGTGAGATCGAAGAGGGGTGCCAGCAGGAAAAGCCCACCCAGGGTCAAACCACCCGCAACAACACCACCTACCAGACTGACTCCCGACTCGATGGCCAACGGCACGAGATTCACCCGCATCTCCGCCGAGGTAAAGGCCAACCGTGTCAGAGCCCCAACCAGTCCCCCTAGCAGACCTGAGCGGAAGATAGTGCCAGTTTGTTCGTAGCGCGGAAGGGTAAGTGCAGCTGTGATCCCATTCAACACTACCAATCCCATAATCAACAGCGAACCGCCCCCGATCCAGCCACTTACGACCCCCAGGAAGAGCACGGCCCCGACGGCAGTTGCGTAGCCCGTGGTCGTCACCAGAAGCATACCCAGAGCTGCACCAGGGAAGAGATAGAGCAGCAAAGGCCCCGACGGAATGAGTAACCGCGCCATCAGAAGAAAGATGGACATAAGCAGTAACACCATCCCCTCCTGGCGTGCGTCGCGAAGCACCTCAGGTTGCATGCGATAGAGATACCCACCAAAGAGAAAGGCGCCACTTACAGCAAGTATAGCAACGAGGGCGACGTCTTGCCACTCCAACCGCTGAACCGTCAGGCCCAGCTCCTCCAACGCTTCCATCGAGAGCTCCGAAACCACGCTACCTTCCCGCACAATGATCTCGCCACTACGAATCGTCTGGAAGACGGGACCGGTGTCCACGGCAGCCTGCTCTCGCGCTTCTTCCGTCGCCTCCTGATCGTAAAAGCTGTTGGGCACTACAAAACTCCGCACCAGGGCACCGACCAGGTTAGCCTCGTCCTGAGCCAGATCAAGGGGTACCAACAGAGGAATACGGTCACGGATACTACTGATATTAGAGGAACGAATCTCCTCCCGGCGCATGATCTCATCGAGCAAGGTGCGCGCCTCCAGCTGGACACGGGTCCAGTTCTCCTTGGGCAATGAGAGAAGTGTCGCGGTCTCACTCTGTGAGAATAGCCGCAGCTCCTCCACAGACAGAACCCAGCTCCGTTTCTGCGCTTCACTGGCGTAGGGATCGGCTCGTAGCGCGCTGAGGAAATCCATCACCGTCCGCATTCGTTCCAACTGCTCACGGGCAATCCTGGAGTCAGGACGGCTGTAGATAGGTTGAACCCGTCGCCTGGCGCCCTCCCGCGCCTGCTCACTCAGGATCTCACTCGCGTAGGTAATCTCCTGGGGCGAACGTATGTCCTGAGGTGCCACGTCCCCCACCGCCAGATTATAACGTCCGGTGAAGCTGAAAACCAGCGAGAAGGTAGTAACCGCAGCCAGCACCAGGCCGTAGATGACCTGGCGCACTACCCAGGGGCGAGACAAAAAACTCGGTTCAGCACGTTTCATCTTCTAGATTATACAACACAAAAGAGGGAACCCAAAGGGTCCCCTCTCCGTTATAGATACACGAACGTCAAGTGGAGAGCAATTCCCGAACGATCTGGCTAACGGTCCGACCGTCGGCTCGATTCCGAACCTGAGGCATGAGCCGGCCCATCACTTTGCCCATCTCAGCCGGTGAAGTAGCTCCCACTTCATCGATGACAGCGCGCGCTCTCTCAGCGATCTCCTCGCGGCTCAGGGGCTCAGGCAGGTATTCACGCAAGATCTCTATCTCGGCTGCGTCCACCGCAGCAAGCTCCTCGCGCCCGGCCTCTTGCTTCATCTCATAGGCTTCCTCCAGGCGCTTGACCTCGCCCTGAATGAGGCCCAAGACGTCTTCATCATCCAGATCCGCACCCTCGGCCTCCGCCAGCTGCACGTTCAACAGCACCATCCGCAGGGCTGCCTTACGGCGCTCGTCCCGAGCCCGCATTGCCTCCTGAAGATCTCTCTGAAGCTGATCTCGCAAAGTCATTCACACCTCAATAGCGTCGTCGTTGTTCCTTGAGTGTCGTCCGCCGACTTTTCCGCAGTTTAACAGCGCGCTTGCGCTTCCGCACCATGCTCGGCTGCTCGTAATACCGCCGTCTGCGCAGCTCGGAAAGGATATGATCACCCTGCACCCTTTTCTTGAACCGCCGGAGAAGAGAATCAAACGATTCATTGTCCTCGGCAACCACATACGTCACGTTTCTCACCCCTTTTGTGCTCCCGGCGGACGGTGAACCCCGCCGGCTAGGAATGTGTGGCTCGCAACGCAGAGCTACAAGCTAGATGATACCAGTGAAAGCCTGATTGTCAAGATGACCCAAACCACTTTCACCAATCGTAAATGACGGCCAATAAGGTACTCTCATCCGTACGTAACTCGGTAACCTCACCGCCAGAATAGACGGCACGAACGGCGTCGAGCTCTCCCGCTCGTTCACGGACGAAGACGAAACGCGCCGGACGTACCACGTTATCAGGGATCTCTCCTGGCTGTACATTGACGCCAGGCACGTCCCGCAGTAGATATGCCAGTGTCCCGAATTCCCAGTAGAGGTGGGGTGGACCAAAGAAGTAAACGGTGCTCCCCGGCACAGGGTCGGCCTTCAAATGCTGGGCGAGATCTGTCGCCACATGAGCCGTAGGATTTCCGTAGACACGGCGTGGCGTGTAAATCCCGAAATAGAAGGCCACGTTCAGCATAACAGCCAGAATCAGCAACAGCCGCACAGCCCACAATGCCGCTCGCTGGCGACAGCGCAGTGCGCCCAGCACCCCCTCGACCCCCCAGGCGACAAGAAATGCAACAGCTGGCACGAGCAAGAGGCCTCTTTGGCTGCTGGGCGGATTCTCCGTCACCACCCAGGCCATAACCAGCGTCGACCAGAACCACAACAACGTCAGGCCTCGAGAAGGCCAACGCCAGCGCAGGAGGGCCGCTATCATCCCCACCAGCATCAACGCACCCAGCGCGAAGTCCAGCAAAGGCGCTTCGGGCCGGTACCAGAACGTAGGATCTGATGTCAGGTGGAAGGCTGAGAGAGACCTCCAGAACTGTTGGAGAAGTAACGCGAGGGCGCTCTTTCCCGTGATCTGCACCTCGCGCTCCAGCCAGCCGGAGGCAAAGATACTCACCGCATTGTAGCGCGCAGTAAGATCGGAGGGATGAGCCAGATACCAGAGGAGCAATGGAGAAGCGACCACCAGCCAGCCGGCTATGAGTGCCGCAAGACCGCGCCAGCGGCGCGCCAGGAATCGATGCTCAGCCAATGCACGCCAGAGAAGCCACGATCCCATCATGAAGGTAACCCACCGCGCGCCAAAGTAGAGGTACCACCCGAACCCCGCCACCATCCCCGCCAGGCCCCACGCAGCCGCCCTCCCTGTCCCCTTCAACGCGCGCCACAGAAGCCATAACGTCAGCGTGGCAACAAAGGGATCAAAGATCTGATTCGAAGCCAGGCGGCTAAAATGGATATGGTACGCTGAAATGGCTACTACCAACGCCGCCACCCATCCAACGCGCCGCCCACCAAGCAACCGGCCGAGGAGAAAGGTCGTCAATACTGTGAGGGTACCCACAGAAGCAGAGAGGATCCGTGCTCCGGCGATAGTTGCGCCGCAGACCTTGATAACAACGCCATAGAGGATAAAAGACATCGTGGGCACCGAGTACCAACCCGTAGCGAAGGGATTACCCAGAGGAGACTCTACCATCTTCAGCCCTGCCAACACCTGGGTCCCCTCATCCCCCCCCATGTTCGCAGGCACCCGTCCCAGCGCCATGAAACGCAACAAGAACGCCGCGCCGAGAAGCAACGCTAACCTCAACCAGGTCAACCTGGATATTTCAAAAGAAGGTAGGTGCAACCGACGGCGACGGGGAGACCACAAGAGAGCCAGGACAAAACCTACCAGGGCCAAGAACCAAAGAAGAAGTAAGAAAGTAAAATCGGATTCCAAGGAGCGGTTACGTGCCGCCAGTCCTACCACGATGGAGATTAGCAGCGCACTCGCCACCAACGAGTGACGCACGGTTAGCCGGCGCACGAACCTGTATCGTAGATGGTGGAGAGGGCGGGCTCCTGGGTAGAAGGCCTTGACCAAGGCAATCACCAGACCCAACGAGCCGAGGACCGTGAGAAGACACGCGTCCCAGATATATAGGCCCAGCGTCAGGAGATAGGTGCCGGTCAGGAGCAGTAACAGCGAGAAAATAGTCAGGGCAACCACAAAGGCTCACTCCGGTTCCCCAGAACCCACGGGTGGACTATCGAACGCAAATGAGTGCGATCTCGTCCGCAGTGCCCCGAGTACGGTGACGCAACAGGCCTAAGGCGACCGCACTGCGGATGACCACTGCGAGGATCACATTATCATCCACACCCTGAGCGTAAAGCGTATACTCGCCCGCGCTGACACTCAGCTCGAAACTCAGCTGCTCGCGACCAAGAACTCGCGCAACTTCCACAGACGTGGCCCACGATTCAAAGACGGCATTGGCGACGACCTCGGCCTCTTTTTCAGAGAGGCTACCAGCGAAGGCCGCCAGATGATCCCCCGACGTGAGAAGCACGCCATCGGCGCCCAACTCACGGGTAAGGCCATTCATCGCGCGCTGAATCTCCCGCCGGTTCGCGGCGATAACCTTGGCAGAGATAACGGGCTCCGAGGTCGGCAAAGAAGGGGGCGGGCCGTAATCGGTAGTCGGTGTTTCGGTCTCCTCTTCTTCCTCGACTTTTTCCTCTGTTTCGCTCACCACCTGCTTCAAAGGAGCTTTCAGAGCAGCCTCAATACGATTCGGTAACTCCGGCAGGAAGAAAGGCTTGGGTAAGACCCCCTGGAAGGAGATAGTCTTCCCGACTTCGGGAGAGAGCTTCTCGCCGATGAAGGGAATGAACATAAGGCGTAGATCCGGCTGTAAATCTCTTAATTTCTGAGCGAGCGCCAGTGCGCCCGGAGGCTCCAGATCCATATCCAGCAAAGCCAGCGCAAAGGCCCCGCCATTGTGGGCAATGGCCAGCGCTTCGTCAAAGGTCGATGCAGAAGAAATATCGTACCCCTGACGTGTCAATTCTTCTCTCAGCAACGTCGCGAAAGCTTCGTTCGGATCCACAACCAGAATATGCGTCATTGTTCACCCTCGGGAGATTCGTTTTCGGTCACCCATTCATTGTAATAATAGCGGCGAAAAACGCAAGATAGCGTTTTGCCTCGAAACGTCCCACCATCACTAAAGAGAACATGAGAACAGGTGGCGGGATCGGTGTTGCTCAAATGCAATCTGCACTCCATCACACGCTAGAACTATGGTACAATGGAAACATGAGAGGGTCAAAGTGCTACAGCCGGCTTTCAGAGAAGCAATCGTCCGTCCACCCGCCGCGACGAGGGTGGC
>JBNGDR010000147.1:0-5896 GCA_049975685.1 Anaerolineae bacterium | reverse complement strand
TCTTTATGGGCATGGTGTTGTTTTTCTTTGACGAGGTCATGCCCTGTGATATACTCTCAGAATGTCCGTAAACTTGACGCTTGGTGGCTGAAGGGATAAGGCGATTATGACCATGTGGCGCAAGCGCTGGCGGATCGCGCCTCCTGCTCCCCAGGTGTTGTTCGAACGCTTTCAGACGTTGAATCCTCTTGTGGTACAGGTATTGTACAACCGGGGGATCACCGCCTCTGAGGAGGTTCAGAGGTTCTTCGAGGGCGTCGTGCCCGACGATAACCCCTTTCGCATACGCGGAGTGAGCGAAGCCGTCTCCCTTATTCGTCGTACCATCGAGGCGGACCTCGCCATCGCCGTCTACGGTGATTACGACGCCGATGGTGTCACCGCTACGGCTATCCTGGTGCAGACCTTACGCGCGCTCGGTGGTCGCGTCGAAGCTTACATCCCCGATCGCATCGAGGAGGGCTACGGTCTCAATGCCGAGGCCGTGACTGCTCTGGCCGATAAGGGTATTCGCCTGCTCATAACCGTCGACTGTGGGATCCGTTCCCTGGAAGAGGTAGCGCTGGCCCGTGCTCGGGGAATACAGACGGTGATTACTGACCACCATCATGTCGGCCCGGCACTTCCACCGGCCGATGCCGTCATCAATCCCCGGCGTCCGGATTCTCCCTATCCCTTTCCTGATCTGGCAGGGGCGGGTGTGGCCTTCAAGCTGGCTCAGGCTCTCTTGCGTGTCAACCGACGGGTTCCTCTGGCGACGATAAAAGCCGAAGGGCGTGAATTGCTCGCTGCCGAAGAACTCCTGGATCTGGTAGCGCTGGGCACTATTGCTGATATGGTCCCTCTGGTGGGCGAGAACCACGTCCTCGTCAAACGAGGATTGGAGCGCATCAACCACGCTCCCCGTCCTGGCCTGCGGGCGCTGATGCAGATCTGTGATGTGGAGCCGGGGAAGGTGACCGCGCGAACCATCAGCTTTGTGCTTGCGCCCCGTGTCAACGCGGCCGGACGTATCGGCGAAGCACTCACAGCTTTTGAGCTCCTCGTTGCCCCCGATCTGGCGAGCGCGCTTCCTCTGGCTCAAGACTTGGAAACGCTTAATCAGGAGCGTCGCGCGCTGACCCATGAGGTCCGGGAGCGGGCGCGCACGATGGTATTAGATGTAGATGATAACCCCCCGTTGCTCTTTGCTGCTTCCCCTGAATTCCCCGCCGGCATCGTGGGCTTGGCAGCGAGCCGACTGCTGGAGGAGTTCTACCGGCCCGTGGTGGTCGTCGAGGAGGGTGAGGAGTTCTCGAAGGGCTCCGCGCGCTCTATCCCCGAATTTCACATCACGGAGGCGCTGGATAGGGTATCGGATCTGCTTGTCCGCTATGGGGGTCACGCTGCTGCGGCAGGTTTCACCGTCCGCACGGAGAATCTTGAAGAGCTGCAGCGGCGCTTGGTGGATCTGGCGCGGGAGGAGTTGGCCGAGGTTGTTCTCACCCCTTCCCTTTTGGTCGATGCCGAGCTCCCCCTTAATATGCTCTCCTGGGATCTGCATGAAGACCTGGAGGCATTGGCCCCTTTCGGATACGGCAACCGTTCCCCCACATTGGTCAGCCGGGATGTGCGTATACTGAGCGCCCGCGCCGTCGGTGCCGAGGGACGACATCTCAAGCTTTACGTTGCCGACGAGCAGGGGCGCTCTTGGAGTGCCATTGCCTTTCGCCAGGGAGCCTGGATCGGGCGGTTGCCCGACGTCGTGGATCTGGCCTATCATCTCCAACGCAATGAGTGGAACGGGCGCACTACCCTCCAGCTCAATGTGCTGGATATTCATCCTCAGGGAATGGACTGAAATCGTCGTGCCTTCGGATAGGAGCCCTATGTTATCTCGTCCCTCTGGATTAGACGCGAGTTCTGTGCTCGTCACCGGGGAGCACTTGACCATGGAGGACGTTGCCAGCGTGGCAGGGGGAGCTTCCGCCAAGCTCGCCCCCCATGCGTTTGAGGCCATGGAACGGGCCTGGCAGGGCATCCAGACCCTGCTGGAGCGCGGTGAGATCGCTTACGGAGTTACCACGGGGTTCGGCGCTTTCAAGGGACGGATCATACCCCAGCACGAGGTCTCCGCTTTGCAGCGGAATCTGGTGTTGAGTCACACGGTGGGGGTGGGGCCTCTACTCGACGTGCCTACCGTCCGCGCCGCCATTGTGGTACGTGCGAACACCTTGGCGATGGGACATTCCGGTATCCGGCCCAGTGTCGTGCAGGCGCTGCTCGATATGCTGAACCACGACGTCGTGCCCTGTATCCCCTCTTACGGTTCCGTGGGCGCCAGCGGTGATCTGGCCCCTCTGGCTCATCTGGCCTGTGTTCTCATCGGAGAGTGTGAGGCTGTCTATGGAGGGGAACGCCTTCCCGGAGCCGTGGCCCTGGAGCGGGCCGGGCTGGAGCCGGTGACCCTGGGGGCCAAGGAGGGCCTGGCTCTCATCAACGGTACGGCGGTCACCACTGCGTTAGGGACGCTGGTAACGCTGCGGGCCGAGAATCTCATCCGCGCGGCAGACATTGCCGGTGCCCTCTCCATGGAGGCGTTGCGGGGTACACCGGCGGCGCTCGATCCGCGGGTACACCTCGTCCGGCCCCATCCTCGACAGGTGGACGTGGCGGCATATCTGCGTCGTTTGCTGGAGGGCAGTGATTTCCTCCGACCTCACGATCCGCGCGACATACAGGACGCTTACAGTCTCCGCTGCATCCCTCAGGTCCACGGGGCAGTGCGGGATACTGTTGCTTACGCTCGTTGGTCGCTGGAGATCGAGTTGAATGCTGTGACCGATAATCCTCTTATCTTCTTTGAGGAGGATGATAACCCCGTGGTTATCTCCGGTGGCAATTTCCATGCTGAACCTATTGGATTGGCCCTGGATTACCTCAAGCTGGGTATCGTGGATCTGGGGAATATCAGCGAGCGGCGCACAGCGCGGTTGGTGGATGAGTCTCTCAGTGTCGGTTTACCCCCCTTCCTCACCCGACACGGAGGACTGGAAAGTGGGTTCATGCTATCGCAGTACACGGCTGCGGCCCTGGCTTCGCACAACAAGGTGCTGGCGCATCCCTCCACGGCGGATACCATACCTACCTCGGCCAACACGGAGGATCACGTCAGTATGGCGACAAATGCCGCCCACGATGCGCACCAGGTCGTGGAAAATGTTGAGCACATCGTTGCCATTGAGCTGCTGGCAGCCGCTCAGGCGGTGGACTTCCGCCGCGAGCAGCTGGGAGCCTCCGCGCATCTGGGTAGAGGCACCGCCGTTGCTCACCATCTCATTCGCGAGTCCGTACCCTTTCTGGAGCATGACGCGCCGCTCTATCCTCTCATAGAGGCGGTGACCGAACTCGTCGTGAGCGGGGCGCTGGTCGACGCGGTAGACGCGTCCATCTAGGAGTGCGAATGAAGGCGTTGGTTACCGGAGCAACGGGATGCGTGGGTTCCAATATTGTCGAGGCGTTACTGGCACGGGGCTACGAGGTGCGGGCGATGCAGCGTTCCACCTCTCGGCTGGATGCCCTCGATGGCCTGGCGCCGGAGATGGTCGTGGGCGATATCCTGGACGCGCCGTCACTGCGCGCGGCGATGGCGGGATGCGATTGGGTCTTTCATGCCGCGGCTGTCTCCCAGTACTGGCGCAATCGACCCGATCTCATTTACGAGGTCAACGTTGAAGGTACCCGTAACGTGGTGCAGGCTGCGCAAGCGGTTGGTGTGGGTCGACTCGTTTACACTAGTTCCGTGGCGGCGCTGGGTTTCCCTGAGTCCCCCGGTCAGATTCTCGACGAATCCCATGCCTTCAATATCAAGCCCGGGCAGTTTCCCTATGGGTATAGCAAGATCTTGGCCGAAGGTGTGGTGCAGTCGGCCGTTGCTGAGGGTCTGGACGCTGTCATTGTCAATCCTGTCACCGTCATTGGGCAGCGGGATGTTGGCTTCGTCGGCGGTGAGTTCCTCCGCGCGGCCAGCATGGGGTTAGCCGTGGCCGCGCCACCGGGTGGTATGGGTATCGTCTCGGCAAGACGTCTTGGTGAAGCGCACGTCCTCGCTGCCGAGCGCGGGCAGACGGGAGAACGATACATTCTCAACGGGGAGAATGTATCCTATCTTGTGTTGACGAGGACGGTGGCGGAGGTGATGGGTGTACGCCCCCCGCTTTTCATTGTGCCTCGACCCGTGATGGGTTTTCTTGCTGTCGTAGTGGGACTTTGGAACCGCCTCCGTCGCAGTCCTCCCCTTTTGGATGACATGCATCTGCGCTTTAGCACGAAGCAACTCTACTATGATGGTAGCAAGGCGCGACAGGAACTGGGTTTTGATGGCGGATCGGCCCGTGCCGCCGTGGAAGAGGCATGGGGCTGGTATCAGGATCAGAATCTGTTATGATACATGGTATATCGGGATTTCAGGGAGGAGAGACCCAGAAATCGGATTTTTGGGTGTCGAAGATCGATATGCGGTATCAGATAGCAAAAAATCAGATTTCTATATGATTCCAGTGTAGACCTGTCATGTATCTGAAGAAGAATCCCTATTCCTATCGTCGCCGTCGCCGCCAGTCGTCCATCTGGCGGATACTTGTTCTGTTGCTGCTCATAGCCGCTGGCAGCTACGTCCTCTTAACTCTATCCGAGGATCCTGACGCCGGTGTTGCCATCTTTACCACACCCACGTTGATGCCCACGCCCACGCGATCGGCGATCTCTTACGCGGCGGAGGGTAGCGATTACTACCGGGCCGGACAGTTGAGCGAAGCCATTGATGCGTACCGTCACGCCCTCGACATGAACCCCGATCAGCCGGACCTCTACGTCGATCTGGCACGACTCTTCATCCTGAGAGATCGACCCGACCGGGGCTTGGATATAGCCCGGGAGGCCCTACGCCGCGACGAAGAGAATGCCAGAGCCTGGGCTACCCTCTGCGTGGCGTACGATTGGCTGGGTATGGCCGATGAGGCCTTAAGTTATTGTGAGCGAGCCATCGCCCTGGAGCCTACACTTCCTGAGGCATATGCCTATCTCGCCGAAGCTTACGTCGATCTGGGAAACTGGTTTGCAGCCAACGAGCAGATCCAAACCGCGTTGGAGCTGGACTCGAACAACGTGGACGTGCTGCGCAATTACGGCTATGTCCTGGAGGTGCAGGGTAACTATTCCGGCGCTGTGGGGGCTTATCGGGACGCACTGCAACAGAATCCTTCGCTGGCCCATCTCTACCTGGCGGTGGGGCGCAACTATCAGGCGCTGGGAAATTTCCCCCAGGCTATCGAAGCCTACGAGACCGCCACCGAGAGCGATCCCAACAGTGTTGCTGCCCTGGATCGGTTGGGATGGACCTATCTCCTGCAGGGGGATTACGTCGAAGCCCAGGGTTACCTGGAACAGGCGCTGGAGGTCGATCCCAATTATTCCCCTGCTCTGGGACACCTGGGCTCTCTCTATTTCCAGCGGCGTAACTACGAGGACGCCATCCCTACGCTGGAGCAAGCCATCCGGTACGGAGAGGGGGCAAGTCGCCTGCGGGCCGTCCGGTTCCGTGTGACGTTGGAACCCCTTGGGCTGCCGGTCACGGAGCCCGAAGGTCGGGGGGTGGCGCAGGGTATCTTTGTTCATCCTGACCAGATCAACTATCCCATGCGGGCCATGTTGGCGGGTGAAGAGACCTTTTCCACTGTGCAAGGGTACGTCCGTTTTCATCCTTTAGATGGGCGTTATGTTTTGCATCTCGAAGGGCTGCCGCCTTCGCCACCGAACGAGATCTATGTAGGGTGGTTTGAGCCGTTGTTGACACCGGAAAAGCAGACGGTTCGTACCGAATCGCTGGTGCCGGATACAGAGGGCAATCTGGAGATCA
>JBNGDR010000146.1:0-5942 GCA_049975685.1 Anaerolineae bacterium | reverse complement strand
CCGTCTCTGCAGAGACGGCAATGTTCTCAAAATCGAGAAAGACTGCTACCTGCTGTTCCATTTTTCACCTTTCGTTATATGTTTTATCCAGCACGCCTCGGCCGACCAGAAAGTTTCAATAAGACTCTCCGGTTCAAACCAAAAAGCGCGTTTTCCAGATACAGATTCTAAGCTGCTATCCACCTCCTCCCAGTCCTTCGATACGGGATTCTATCTCCCGCTCGACGCGCTCGATCTCTGCTTTCAAATCTTGCTCCCGTCGATCAAGCGTCTTCAAGCGCTCCTCGGTGGACGCCAGCTGCTCCACATAACGCGCACGCAACGCCCCTTCTTTCCCTGTTTGCGAGAGAGCTCCCATATTCCCCTGAATCTGCTGCTGCGCCTGATAGATCTTCCCACGTTCTTCTGCCACCTCGGCGATCTCTTTTCTATAGTCGGTGATAGTATCCCACAACAGAAGTAGTTTAGCGACGCGGTCAAGAGTCGCTCGATCCAGAAGGCCCTGTTGAAGATAACGCCGGAGGCCATCCAGGGATTGGCGTTGCAACTCCTCTTTGCGCCGCACGAGACGGCGCTCCCGGACCTGCAAATGCGTCTCGCTGCGTGCAGGAACTTCGATGGCAAAGCGCAGATGCTCGTCGGCCCTCTCGCGAGGTTCGGGCGTGTCGAAGAGATGATACGCCGTATTGCGAGGATGCTCCACCAGCACTTCCCTATTCTCACCGGTACTATTGGCGATACGATAAACGCGCGTGCGGATATCCCACTCTTCAATGAGAAGATAAGCACCCTGGATCTGTAATTCGCGCATCTCGCGACTAGCGTGATTTTCCTCGTGGACCTTGATCCCCAGCTCCACCGCGTGGGGAACTACCACCTCGCCCCCGGCGACAGTGAAGGGGAGGATAGCCTCACCCACATATTCGGAACCCGCGATGACCGTGACCGGCCCCCGTTCCAGCGTTAGCCCGCTCTCGTTCTTGAAGCGCAACGTGGCAACGGGATGCACGGGCAGTTTGGTACCATTGTAGAGCAGATCCTTGCGGTAACCAGGGTTGGCGCTCAGGATGGGTACCATCGCCGATTGTCCCCGTCCCACCGTGACCGGGGTCTGAATACGATACTGGAAGAGCTCACCCAGAGATTTTCCCTCGGTGGCCACAGCCGTGGAGCGCTTCATCCCGCGGCTGACCGGCGCAGCGGGCGCAGGAGCACGCATTGCGGCGGCCCGCATGGCACCTGGTGGCGGTGCGCCCTCCGCTTCCATAAAAGGTGCCGTGGCAGCCCCGAAGGACACCGGCCCAGGAGCCACACGCTCCTCCTCCTCAATGACGGGACGCTCAGGCGTGAAGGGTGTATAGAGATCGTAAACGAAGGAGATGGGCATACCCGCAACCAACGAGAGGGAGATATCTTCCAGATCCTCGTCGAGCTGGTTGTCGAAAATGCCCCACCCTTGCAAGAGCGCTTCTCCCTCCGCGCCTTCAGCTGGTGGTTGGGTGACGAGACGATAGCTCACGCGCCATGTGGGCGCAGGAGCGATGTAACGCACGGAGAGATAATGGTTGCCCGGCGTGAGACGGACGTGGACGCGGCGATATTCCTCTGGCGTGAGTGCCGTCTTGAGGAAAAAGCGCAGATCGCCGACACCCTCACCATCCAGGATCTCGACACCCTGCACACGCTCCAACATCACCTTGCGCACCTCATCGCTTCCCTCCAAGAGTACCGAAACGAGGGCACTGCCTGGCGACTGTTTCTCCGATACGTCATCCAACCCCAGCAGGGTGCCCACGGCCTCCTCACCCTGATCCAGCACCAAGCGCACCACGCGCCCCCGCAGACTGACAATGAGGTCGGAGAAACTCCGATCATCGGCCAGATGAACGGAACAACCGGAGAGGCGCTCCTCACGGGTCTGTGGTGTGGCATAATCCACGCCCAGCACCTGGCCCTCCCCCTCGTCTACGATGGTGAGGCTCTTGAGGACATCGTTCATCTCCTCGCGACGGAAGATGAGGGTGGCGTCTTCGCCGCTCAGTTCGCCACGACGTTCAAAGAAACCAACACCGTGCTTATAAAGGATTACGTGCTTGATAGGCAGGTTTTGCATGGTACCCTCCTCGGCAAGGGAATGAATGGGCATCTTTACCCGGTCTACTCAGTATAGCAAAGGTAATTCCAGCGTCAACACCACTGCACAAAGGGCAAACGAATCGAAATCCCACAAAAACGACGACCCGCCGAATAATGACCGGCGAGTCGTCGCGAAGTACACTCTGCAAATCTTACCACATAGCTTCTTGGGACTCGGGCTCGACCTCCTGCGGCTCCGGCGGCTCCAGCGGCTCATCGGGTTCGGCGCTCAGATCCAACGCCCGCAACTCCCGATAGGTCAGGGTCCAGGTGGTAGACTTGAAGGTCTCGTAGAGACCACCCAGGAAGAGGGCCGGAATCCCGAATACCATCAAGAAAAGAGGCAGCCCCACAACGATAGCCACGATCCAGGGCACGGCGCCCTCGAAGAAAATCGAGGCTAGACCGCCCAGCAGGAGAGCCGGGGCACCTCCCGCCAGTACGCCTACGAGAACCAACACGATCATCACAGGGATACTGAGCAATGTGAAGACAATGCCCAACCCAAACATAAGGAGTCCCATCAGAAGGACATCCACGACGTGGCGGCGGACCAGATCAAAGCCCTCGCGAATGGCATCGAATACCCCCTTATCTTCCAGGGCAGCGACGCGCAGGAAGAAGTGGCGTAGCAAGGCCACGATGACGAAGATGACGATGAAGATGAGGATGATGAGGAAAAGTAACCCGATAGCGATGACCGTCCCCACGATACCCAGGGCTTGCCGCTCGGTAATCCACAACAACAGCGGCGATGCCCCCAACACCAGGCCCAGGATAAAGAGGATAACGATAGGCAGGAAGACCACGAGATCGATGAGGAAGAAGCGCCAGGCGGAACGACTCCACCCCAGGCGGAAACCACCCTTGATCCCGTACTCCGTCCCCGTCTCCTCGCGTTCATCTACCATCTTGATGAGGGCGTTCTCGCTCAGGTACCGGGCGATCACCGACAAGATACCAAAGGCGAAGGCGAGGATCACGATGACGCCGATGACGGTCAAGATAACCCACACAGGTGGGCCCGCCACGTCGATACCAGGAAAGGCATTCTCGGGGCCGGGCACAGTTACGTTGGCTCCACTACCGCCGCCCCCGCCGCCGCCATTACCACGACCACCTGATGTCAGCGCGAGGAGAACACCAAAGAGCCACAGCGCACGGTAGCGCCAGGTCGTCTCCAGAGCTCGTTTGATAATCTTAAAATGGTCCATTACTTTACCTCCTTGACCTACTCAATTCACTATTGATCATCATATCGACGTATGTTACATCTTGAACTAAGTGTCCCATCATGTCCGTGCCATCCGCCAACGACGTAATCCCATCAACCATAGCCCGTAGAGCGCCGCGATGGTGACCATCATCTGAAGGGGCAAGAGAACTAACCAGCGCACCAGATCTTCCAATTGAAGAAGAGCCCATACCAGATCCAGCCCGCTCCGACCTCCGCCGGAAATAAGTTGGAACAGTTCGAAAGTCCCCGTAGGCTGCAAGCCCAACCTCACCCCCCACCCCAATTCGACGAGAGCAAGGGCGACGGCGATAAAGAGCCAGATCACCTGAACGAAGATCCAGGCACCAACGAGAGCCACGGGAAAAGCCACGCCTCCCACCTTCACCCACCGGCGCTCAACCAGGGGTTGACGACGCGGCAGGCGCAGGCGCACCTGCGCCACGAAGCGGTCGGGCGGCGTCAACGTCGGGGCAGGCGGGCTTTCGTGCAGCACCACCGATAGCTGCTCCAGTTCTTCCAGGGCGGCACAGCACTCATCACAGGTATCGAGGTGTTCTTCCACCCGAATCCGCTCCCTGGCGCTCAGCTCACCATCATGATACCGATCCAGTAGTCCTGTAACGTGTTTCGTCATAATTCCTCCATCAACGGGCTCAAAATTTCCCGCAGCCGCGAGCGGGCGTAGTGCAGGCGGGACATCACCGTTCCCAGCGGGAGATCCAGCGTCTGTGCGATCTCCTTGTAACTCAAGCCCTCGTACTCGCGTAATACCAGCGCGGCCCGGCTGGCCTCCGGTAACTGCAAAACAGCCTCCTGTACCAACGCCGTCCTTTCCCGGCGAAGCACCTGCCGCTCGGGTCCCAATGCATCCGAGGTCAACGGCAGAAGATCCACGTCGGCCGTGGGTCTCCGGCGTCGAAGGGTATCCCGCGCACAATTCAGGGCAATGCGGTAGAGCCAGGCCTTGAACGTCCCTTTGTGCTGGTAGCGTGGAAGTGCCTCCCACGCCCGGATGAAGGCATCCTGTGCGGCATCCTCGGCCACCTGCGCATCACCACACATGCGGTACACCACGTTAACGGCTCCTTCACGATAGCGATAGACCAGGCGACCGAAAGCCTCCCGATCACCGCGCCGGGCATAGCGAATGAGCACCTCATCGGTGACGTCGTCAGCAGTAACGTCCCCGATCTCCGGTGGGCGCTCCACCGGCAACAACCTTGCGGCTTCGTCCAGCACAATCCCCCCTCAGGGCGATGAATGACACCCTATGATCATATCTACGATATCTTCAGGATAAGACCACATCTATCTATACAACGTTCAGCGGATGGATTTTATTCGAAAAGTCAGGAAAATTCGGGGACGAAAGGGAGAGATACCCGTGGAAGGCAGGAAAAAAGGTCGGGGCCTGAGCCCCGACCTCAAGGGAAAGATAGATATCCTCCTCGCAAGCAGGATCAATGACCTTCCTGTTCCTTCTTGTGAAAGCGGCGGCGCAGAAAACGCACGACGACCATGACAGCAACCAGCGCAAAGGCACCCAGTCCCAGCGAGAAGCCCAGGCCCGTCATGGGAAGCCGGTCGTTGTCGTCCGCCTGCGAGCTAACCACCGTCGGGGCGACCGGCTGTGGTTGGGGTTGAGGTGGCGCCGGTTCCTCGGTCGGTTCTTGTGTAGGCTCTTCCGTCGGCTCTTCGGTCGGCTCCTCCGTGGGCTCTGCGGTCGGTTCCTCGGTGGGCTCTTCCGTAGGCTCTTGAGTCGGCTCTTCCGTAGGCTCTTCGGTAGGTTCCTCGGTAGGCACGACATTGGTAGGCGTGTTACGGGGCTCGGGAAGAGGCGTGGGACGCTGCGCCCGCGCTGGCAAGGAGCTCACCGCTCCAAGTAGAAGCGCAAGCATCAGCAGCAGAACCGCGAAGCTCAGGAGCGATACTCCGGTGCGTTTCCAGGACGTCCTTTTCATAGCAGGCCCTCCGTGGTACGTGAGTCGTCGACTTTCATTGTAGCACACCCCAGTGATTTTGCATCTGGTCTTGGAAGTACTTAGGGCAACGGCGTCGGTGTAGGACGCGGACCGTAGTCCGGCAACTCGGTCGGGTGCTGGGGCGTCGGTTGTTCCCCTTGACCGGCGATGGTAACGACGGTCACCTGTCGACTCATCACGTTGTTCGTCTCGTCGGTCTCAAGCACCGTGTTGTCCGTGTCCACCTGCACGTAGAGCGTATGGACTCCACCCGTTGAGAAGGTATAGGTATCTTCCAACGTTCGGCTCTCACCTGCCCTGAACCAACCGCCCTGCACACCCCACGAGATCTCCCCCACCAGCAGCGGTTCGGGCTGTCGATCGACATAGAGATCGACGTAGAAGTTGTTGCCGTAGGCCACGGGCCACTCTCCCTGATTCTGGACAGTCACGCGCACGGTAACCTGCTGCCCTACGCTAGGCGACGTGGGCTCGATCTCGACGTTGGTCACCACGAGATCGGGCCCCTGAAAGACAAAGTTGCGCGTGATGAGAGGGAGGAAGAGTTGATACTCCGGTGTGACAACTACCGTCGTATCGTCAAAGGC
>JBNGDR010000145.1:0-5961 GCA_049975685.1 Anaerolineae bacterium | reverse complement strand
TCATAGACGCTTCAAGTGACGATCCTGCTGCTACGCCGGCGGTGGCCTTTCATCCTCCAACCAGTACCTATTTCGTGGTCTATCAGCGGGGAACGTCGGGCAGCTATGACATTCAAGGCAGGCGGGTAGGTGCCGACGGCACGGTTGTTACCACCGATTACGGCGTCAGTGCTGCTGCGGGTGATCAGACCGCGCCCGACGTCAGTGTTAACCCTACCACGGGTGGCGATTTTCTCATCGTCTGGGAGGATGGTCGTGCCGCCGCCGATCAGATCTACGGTACTTTGCTCTACGACACCACCTGGTTTCTAGGTACCGAGTTCGTTATCTCCTCCCACGCCAGCGAGAGTCGCACCAACCCAGCCGTGGCCTTTAGCCCTGACTCAGGTGAATGGTTGGTTGTCTTTGAACGGGATGCTGCCGGCGACAGCCAGATCGTTGGACGGAGAGTCACGACCGATGGCGCCGCCACCGGCAATAACTTTGGTATCTGCGGTTACGCCGAGGATCAGACCGCGCCTGCCGTGGCTTACGATACCAGCAGTGATCAGTTCCTGGTTGTCTGGGAAGATGCCCGCGACGGCGCGGCTATGGATATCTATGGTCGGTGGGTGGCGTCAGGGGGCGGCACGGCGGGAGATATTTTCGCCATCAATACGGCGGCAGGCAACCAGTTCGCTCCGGTTGTGGCTGCTTCGCCGACTACGCCTGACTACCTGGTGGTATTTGTCAACCTGACCACTACCTTCGTTGAGGATATAATGGGGCAGCGGGTGGATTCAACCGGCACACTGACCGGAGGTGCCTTTGCTGTGTCGGCGCCCCTGGATCACCAGAGGCAACCGTCGGTGGCCTATAACAGCACCGATACCGAGTACCTGGTGGTCTGGCATGATCAGCGAGCGGGCAATTTCGATATCTACGCTCAACGCGTGGATCTGGACGGCAGTGCGCTGAGTCCTGGCTTCGCCATCTGCACCGGGGCCAATGCTCAACTTTACCCCGACGTGGCCTATAATCTGGATACAAATCAGTACCTGGTGGTCTGGGAGGATCGCCGCACCGACGCCGATATCTACGGACAGCGCGTCAATGCCGACGGCAGCCTTGATGGTGCCGAGATACCCATCGCGGGGGCCGGAGGCACCGCCCGGAGGCGACCCAAGGTGGCCTTCAACCCCATCAGCGGTGAATATCTGGTGGCTTACGTCTATGAAGTCGAAAACAACAACATCCAGGCGCGTCGCGTTCCAGCCACAGGTAACCCCGATACGGCTGTGATCAACATTGCCACCGGTACCACCGATCAGAACTACCCCGATGTGGCCTGTCGCACTATGGAACCGGGGGGCGGCGGTTATCTCGTTGTATGGCGCGATACCGAGGGGGCCCAGCGTGACATCAAGGGCCAGCGGTTGGGCCAGACGGGTGGTTTATTGGAGGGAACCCTCGACATCTGCATCGAGGGCAGCAGTCAATGGTCGCCAGCGGTAGCTTATAATCCCGACAACGATCGTTATCTGGTCATATGGCCCGATGATCGAGACGATGCCACCCAGGGACGCAATATCTACGGTCGGCAGGTGGGAGGTGCCGGTCTGCTCTACGACGAGTTCGTCATCTCGACCGCCAGCGGAAACCAGGCCCCAGCAGCTGTGACCTACGGCAGCGGCTCCGAAAGCTACGTCGTTGTCTGGGAGGATACCCGCAACACCACCACCGATCTCTATGGTCAGCGCGTCAGCGGTAACGGTGACCTGGAGATAACCGAGGCTGATACCAATGACCTGCTCTACAGCGGCTCCGGTGAGCAGCAAGCCCCCGCTCTGGCCTGGGCTGGTGATGAAGAACAGGGCCTGCTCACCTGGGAGGATGGTCGCAACGGTACGAGCTACGACATTTATGGTCTCTTGCTGGAGGCTACCCCAGCAACAGATAACCAAGTTGTTTTCTTGCCGTTGGTGATGCGCAACTGACGCGGCGAAACGGGGTAGGCTGTCTCCTACACAGGCGCGGCTGGTTGTTTGGCCGCGTCTGTCTCTTTTCGTGTCGTACATCTCTGCTTGTGATCTCCCTTGAATCGTGCTAATCTGAGTTTATCCCGGTTAGGTGGCTGCGGTTTGCCACTCGTGAGGCCTATGATGGGAGACCATGACGGTCAAGGAGCTCCATGAAACGCCGCCAATATCCTGACGCGCGCAGTTTTCGGGTCCAGCTGCAGATCAGTTTCATTGCAGTGGTGCTAATGGTCACCACCGTGGCAGTCATCGCTTCTCTCTGGATCATCCAGGCGGAGTTGGAACGTCAGGCCTGGGTGCAATTGGAGCAAGGTGCGCTGGCAACGGAGGCCCTCTATGAGGCACATTTGCGGACCCTCAAAGGGTGGGTTCGGCTCCTTGCGGAGCGTCCTACCTTGCGAATGCTCCTGGCGGATCAAGAGACCGGTGCTCTGACTGACTACCTGAATATTTTTCGCGAGGGTGCGGCCCTGGATTGTGTCCTCGTCTTTGATGGGAGCGGAACCCTGCTGGCACAATCCGGGATCGGTTGCTCATCTTCGGTGATCGGATCCTGGGGCGGTGATGGTATCGAGACCACCTTACTTGAGGTCACAGGACCGCCCTCACTCTTACTTGCGGTGAGTATGCCAGTGTGGGATGATGGGTTGGATGCACCGCTGGGCACGGTTGCTATCGGCGAAACACTGGATACCTCTTTCGTTACCGCCTGGATTGGGCAGACCGGTCTGGCACATACGCTCTTTTGGCAGGATGAACCCCTGGCAACTACGCTCCCTGATACGCCGGCACCGAATATGACACGTTTTAGCCTTGCGGATGACCCTTACTATGCGCGTCCCCTCATCCTGGAAGAGGGCCTTGTGGATCAGCTGGCTTTGTCCGTTGTTGATCTTCAGAGTACAAAGCACAGATTGGCGCGGATCGTGATCGGCGGTGGCCTGGGCGTCGTAGCTGCCGGATCATTGGTAGGTATTTTTCTTGCCAGAGAGATGGGCCGCCCTTTGACGGCCCTCGCTCGGGTTGTAGACTCCGTTCGCAAAGACACTGGTACTGTCTCCTCCGCTATGGAGGATGTGGGAAGCTGGCGCGTGCGTGAGGTGATCAAGGTAGCTCGAGCTCTTGAGGAGACCCGGGGCGATCTGGCCCAGGCATTGGCGGAGCTGCGACAGGAGAAGGCCTGGGTTGATCGTCTGCTCGCGGCCATCGTGGAAGGGATTGTAACACTGGATGCTCGGGGACAGATCACCTTCTTCAGTCGGGGCGCCGAGCGAATCACCGGATGGCACTCTGAGTCAGTCCTGAATCGCTCCATTGATGAGATTCTCAAGCTGTCCGAGACAGAGGAGCCTTTCTCGGTCCAGATGCCGCCTCCCGGTGGTCATAGCAAGCTTCCTGTAACCTTGCGTGATGGTCGGTCCGCAGTGCTTGCGATGACCAGCGCGGAACTTGTTCAGCCCGAGGGTGATGCCCGCGTGGCCCTGGTTTTCCGCGATGTTAGTGAGGAAGAGACCGTTCACCGGCTCATGGGATACTTCGTTGCCAACGTCGCTCACGAGTTCCGGACCCCGCTTTCAGCCTTGGCCGCATCTGTGGAGCTGCTTCTCGATCAGGCGCCGTATCTTAGTCCGGAAGAACTTCGGGAACTGCTAAACGCTCTGCACTTGAGCGTTCTTAATTTGCAGACCTTGATCGACAATTTGCTGGAGAGTGCCAGTATCGAGACAGGGAAATTCCGCGTACATTGCCATCCCTCTGCGCTGAGTGTCATCATTGCAGATGCTTTACACACTATCCAGCCATTACTCGATAAGCACGATCAGCGGTTACGCTTGCAGGTGCCCGAATCACTGCCCCTGGTTGACGTGGATCCCCGTCGCACACAGCAGGTGTTGGTCAATCTATTGGACAATGCCAGCAAGTACGGGCCGGATCATGCCCAGATCCATGTGTGCGTGATTCACACCGGATCCTGGATTCATGTGGAGATCGGGGACGAAGGTGCGGGGATTCCAGCTGCTCAACAACGGCAGCTTTTCCGGCGTTTCAGCCGTACGCCCGCGGCCGAGGAGGGTGATCGAATAGGGATGGGATTAGGTTTGTCGGTGGTCAAGGCTATCGTAGAAGCCCAGGGTGGGTCGGTAGGTGTTAGAACGGCGCCCAAAGGGGGCGCGACTTTCTGGTTTACCGTGCCGACGTGGATCGGTTGAAAGTTAAAAGTTATTGGTTAAGTGGGGAGCAGGGAGTAGCGAGTAGTCATGCAGGACAGGCGTTCGTTCTATCGTTGATTCGCTGACTCCTTCAAGGAAGGACAAAGTATGAAAGCGTTGGTTGTTGATGATGATAGGGTGTTGGCCGACGTGGTTTCGTTCACCCTGCGTAGGGAGGGCTTTGAGGTGCTGCGTGCCTACGATGGGGAAACTGCTTTGCGCCGACTGGCATCGGAGGCGTGTGATCTCATCGTGTTGGATGTCAACCTACCGGATATGGATGGCTTCGCGGTCTGCCGCCGGATTCGGGAACATGGTGACGTTCCAGTCATTATGCTCACCGTCCGCGAAGCAGAGGATGACATTATCCAGGGCTTGGAATTGGGTGCCGACGACTATATCACCAAACCCTTTAGCCCCCGTCAATTGGTGGCACGGGCCCAGGCCGTGCTGCGCCGGGCAGGCAAGCGCCCCACGCGGGCCATCCGGCGGGTGGGTCCGTTGACCTTGGAACCCACGCGGCGTGAATTGCAGTACGGTGAGCAGGCTCCGGTGACGTTAACACGCCTGGAGAATCGCTTGCTTGACTATCTGATGCTCAACGCCGGTCGTGTCCTCAGCGCCGAAGCCATCATCGACCTCGTCTGGGGACCCGAGGGCGGTGATCGCGATATGCTGCGTCAGCTGATTTACCGTCTGCGGGGCAAGCTGGCCGAAGCGTGCGGTTTGTCCGAGAATGCCGACACTCCCTCGTACATCGAAACGGTCCCCGGTCTGGGTTACGGTTTAATTATTCCCTCAGATGATTACTGAGCTCTTCCTATACTTGACTCGGTAATCACGGTTGGTTGTTTATCACAGATTTGTGATACTTGTATCACGCCCCTTGTGATCCTCATCCTCTATCATGAGACTATATTAGGGGAGATGTGCCAGAAGTTAATTTCCCATAGTCCATGAGGAGGTATGAGATGCAGTTAGAGATCTTGCCGTTGATCGTTGGCATGGCGTTCTTCTGCGAGTTGATCGATTCGACGCTGGGTATGGGCTACGGCACAACGTTAACGCCCGTACTGTTGTTGGCAGGTTACCAACCGGCCGAGGTTGTGCCGGCTGTTTTACTCTCGGAGTTTATCACCGGTGTTCTGGCTGGGGCCTTCCATCACGAGTTCGGTAACGTGAATCTCCGTCCCGGCAGCCGGGATTTCAAGGTTACGATGGTCATGTCTCTGCTCAGCGTGGTAGGCGTGCTGATAGCCGTGGTCATCGCCGTTAACGTACCTGCCTGGGTGCTCAAGGTCTATGTGGGGCTTCTGGTCTTTGGCATTGGATTGGCGATTCTATATAATCGTAATCGGGAGTTTGCGTTCTCCTGGAAACGCATCGGTGGGCTGGGCTTGCTGGCGGCCTTCAATAAGGGCATGAGTGGTGGCGGATATGGGCCGGTTGTGACGGGTGGGCAGGTTCTGTCGGGTGTGAATGGTCGCAGCGCCATCGGGATCGCCTCGCTGGCCGAGGGGATAACCAGCGCCGTAGGATTCGGAGCCTATCTGTTGAGCGGCGAGACCTTCCCGTGGTTGCTGGCACCTTCTCTACTGCTGGGCGCCGTGCTTTCCACGCCCCTGGCTGCTTACGTTGTCTCTCGTTTCGATACTAAACGTTTGACGTTGGCCGTTGGTAGCCTGACGACGTTGCTCGGTGGCTATACCCTCTTCAAGGTAGTTTTGTAGGAC
>JBNGDR010000144.1:0-5962 GCA_049975685.1 Anaerolineae bacterium | reverse complement strand
TCGCCCTTTCGCCCGAGGGCGATCGTCTCCTCTTCACTCGGCCTGTCACCGAAGAGTTCCACTTCAACGCGTTGTGGGTGGTCAACACGGTCGAAGCTGGTGCCGCGCCCCTCTTCACCGAGATCTACGACGTCCTCTGGGCCGGGTTGGCGCCTGACGGCCGAACGGTTGCCTGGACCACGGCGGAGGCCACAGACCGCCCCCCGGGATGGCGGGGCCGGAACGATCTGTGGACCGCCACGCTCACCGAGAGCGGCTCTCCCATCTTCAAACGTGAGATTCTGGAGCCCGAAGCTGGCGGAGGATTCGGCTGGTGGGGCACACGCTACCGCTGGTCGCCGACGGGCGAGATGCTGGCCTACGCTCGACCCGAGGAGGTGGGTGTGATCGACGTAGAGGCGCGCGAGCGCCTGACGTTGATCGAGTTTCCCGCCTACCGCACCTACAGCAGCTGGGCCTGGGAGCCGGGATTGAGCTGGTCCCCGGCGGGCGACTTCGTTGCTACGATACGCCACGTCCCCGCGCCGGGAGGAGGTGATCCCGAGGAGAGCCCTGTCTTCGATCTGTGGATGCTCGCCGCTACAGGCGTCTACAGCTCGGAGTTGGCGACCGAAGTGGGTATGTGGAGTGCACCCCGGTTCAGCCCCAACGGGGAGACACTCCTATTCGGCGAGGCTCTCATCCCCGGTCAGAGCGCCGTCAGTGATTACCAGCTCTGTACCGCCGATCGCGACGGTTCGAATACACGGTGTCTCTATCCCCCCGAGGGAGAGACGGGGATCAAGATCCCTGTCTGGCAATGGAGCCCTGATGGTGAAAGACTGGCCTTTATCTACCAGGGCGACTTACATTTACTACGCGAAGATGAGATGTCGGCTACCCCTATCACCAACGAGGGTGGACTCCTGACCTTCGATTGGCACTGAACAACGTCGATGTTTCACCTTTTTCGGGAGAGAGAGTATAATCCCATCGTTGTTCAGCCAAGGAGTTGTCATGAGCCAATGGCTCACAATTGGCCAGCAAAATCCAACGCTAGTTGTCATTCCGAACGTAGTGAGGAATCTCGTTTTGGTCACTCTACAACAATGAGATTCCTCGTCACTGCGTTCCTCGGAATGACAATCGGCTATATCCGAAGGAGAGGGACATGCACGTTCTGATCACCGGAGCGACCGGATTTGTGGGTACCCATCTAAGGAAGTACCTGCTGCATCAGACCGATTGGCAGATCACCGGTACCGCCTTCCCCGACAGTCCTCCCGAGTCCTGCGATCCCCGTGAAAGGTGTGTGGCTCTTGACGCCCGCGACGGCGAAGCCGTTCACGACCTGCTGTCGGAAATCAAGCCCGATGCCATTATCCACCTTGCGGCTCAATCCCACGTCCCCACCGCCTACAAGAATCCCTGGGACACACTTGAGAATAACATCCTGGGGCAGCTCAATCTGCTGGAGACCTGCATCCGGCTCGATCTGAAACCACGCATCATCGTCATCGGCTCCGGTGAGGAATACGGGCGAGCGCCTGCCGAGGATCTTCCACTGAGAGAGGATCATCCCCTGCATCCTGAAAATCCATACAGCGTAAGCAAGGTGGGACAGGATATGTTGGGCTACCAGTACTTCAGGAGCTATGATCTTCCTGTGATGCGCGTGCGGCCCTTCAACCACGTGGGGCCGGGACAATCGCCGCGCTTCGTATTGCCGGCCTTTGCCAGCCAGGTCGCACGCATCGAGGCGGGCCAGCAGGAACCGGTGCTGCGCGTGGGCAATCTAACGCCCGCCCGCGACTTCACCGACGTCCGCGACGTTGTGCGCGCCTATTACCTGACACTGCTCCACGGGGTGCCGGGTGAGGTCTACAACATCTGCTCGGGTACCGCCCGCACCATCCAATCGTTGGTTGACGGGCTCCTGGACTTGGCGCGGGTCTCCATCAACGTGGAGGTTGATCCCGACCGCTACCGCCCCGCAGACGTTCCCATCATCTACGGGAGCCCCGATAAACTCTGTCAGGCCACCGGCTGGGAGGTGGAGATCCCCTTCGAGCAGACCATGGCAGACGTGCTGGACGAGTGGCGGGAGGCCGTAGGCTAGTCAGGTAGTCTTTAGTCAGATAGTCCTTAGGGTCTGTGAAAGAATTGGTTCCCACCTAACCGCCCCCGAGACGGGGACGGGGAGCAAAAAGGAGGGAAGTTATATTTTTGCAGACGCTTAGTCAGGTAGTCAGTAAAACTAGGAGGTTTAGTTCCACATGACGAAACGTGCTTTGATCACCGGCATCACCGGCCAGGATGGTTCGTACCTGGCCGAGTTCTTACTCAGCAAGGGCTACGAGGTCTTTGGCATGGTGCGGCGCACCAGCACCATCAACTTCACCCGTATCGAGCACATCCAGGACCAGATCACCCTCGTCTCCGGTGATCTATTGGATCAGGGATCGCTCATCGCCATCTTGCGCGAACACCGCCCCCAGGAGGTCTACAACCTGGCGGCGCAATCCTTTGTACCTACCTCCTGGCAGCAACCCGTCTTCACCGGCGGCGTCACGGCCCTGGGCGTAACGCGGGTTCTGGAAGCCATCCGCACCGTCGATCCCACCATCCGCTTCTACCAGGCCAGCTCCTCGGAGATGTTCGGCAAGGTGCGTGAGGTACCTCAGAGCGAGGATACCCCCTTCTACCCCCGCTCACCCTACGGTGTCGCCAAGGTTTATGGACACTGGATCACCGTCAATTACCGGGAATCCTACGATCTCTTCGCCTGCTCGGGCATCCTCTTCAACCACGAGAGCCCACGGCGCGGCCTGGAATTCGTCACCCGGAAGATCACCTATCACGTCGCCAAGATAAAGTTGGGACTGGCCGACGTCCTCCCGCTGGGCAACCTGGATTCAAAGCGGGATTGGGGCTACGCGGGAGACTATGTACGCGCCATGTGGCTCATGCTTCAGCAGGATGAACCTGACGATTACGTCGTCGGCATGGGAGAGACCCACTCGGTGCAGGAATTCTGCAAAGCGGCCTTCTCCTACGTCGATCTGGACTGGAAAGATTACGTGACCCAGGACCCGCGCTTCATGCGTCCCGCCGAGGTAGACATGCTTGTCTCCCAACCGGATAAGGCGCGTCGGATCCTCGGCTGGGAGCCCAACATCAGCTTTCAGGAGCTGGTTCAGATCATGGTAGATGCTGACATCGAACTATTGAAGGAAAAACACCGCCTGACGTGATGCAGAGGCGCATCATTCTTGCTTCGAGGGAATCGCCAGATCCCCGTAAGGGCTCGAAATGACACTTCGTATACGTGGATTTAGCAACCCACTCCAAGCGAAAACAGAAGTGTAGCAAGAATGATGAAGCCCTATGTGAGACACTTCCAGGCATGAGATCAAGGGAGTAATATGGTAAAATTGTTTGGTACAGATGGAATCCGCAGCGAGATCAATCTCTGGCCTTTGACGCCCGATTTCGCGGTAAAGATAGGACAGGCAGCGGCCCGGGTGCTCGCGAGAAGCAGCTATAATCCCCGCGCTATCATCGGGCGCGATCCCCGGCTCTCGGGCCACATGCTGGAGCACGCTCTGGCGACGGGCATCACCTCACACGGTATCGAGGCCATCCTCACGGGTGTCGTCCCGACACCGGGACTGGCCTATCTGACCCGGACGAAGGGCGCCCAGTTTGGCGTCATGATCTCCGCCTCTCACAATCCCTTTGACCACAATGGGATCAAATTCTTTGGCGCCGACGGTTTCAAGATCCCCGATGAAGCCGAGGAGGAGATGGAACATCTCCTGCTGACAGGGGATGGAGCCCTGGACCCCGTGGGACCTGCCAAACTGGGGGAGAGTCGCTACGTGAACTGGCAACAGGACTACGCCCACCATCTCGTCACAACGTGGGAGGAGCGCTACTCACTGGAGGGGATGCGCCTGGTGATCGACTGCGCCGACGGCGCCACCGCTGCTATCGCGCCCAACGTCTTTGGACGTCTGGGGGCCGAGATCATCCTCCATCACTGTTCACCCGACGGCCTGAACATCAACCAGCACTACGAATATATTTACCCCCACGAACTCGCCGACATCGTGAAAGAGGAAGAGGCCGACGCCGGCATCGCCTTCGATGGTGACGGCGACCGTGTGATGCTCGTGGACGAGAAAGGGGGATTCGTCAACGGGGATGCCATCCTGGCCATCCTGGCCCGGCACCTGCAACAACAGGAGATGCTGAAAGGCTCGGTCGTCGTCAGCACACCCATGAGCAACCTGGGACTGCGGGCCGCGCTGGAGGAGGTCAATCTGAGCGTGGAGGAGGTACGTGTGGGCGACCGCTTCGTGCTCCAGCGCATGCGAGATATGGGGTACGGTCTGGGCGGGGAGCAGTCGGGCCACATCCTCATCATGCGCGATGGTCAGACCACAGGCGATGGTATCTACACGGCGCTGGCCGTGTTAGAGGCGGTGATGGCCCAGGATGATCGCAGTCTGGCAGCCCTCGCGGATTGCTTCTGCGAGCTTCCAGAGTGTCTGGTCAACATCGACGTCTCACACAAGCCCCCCCTGGAGGAGCTACCCGAGATCCAGGCGGCACTGGAGGAGCTGGAACACACCTTCGGCGACAGAGTCGATATCAACCTGCGATATTCAGGCACAGAGAGTAAATTACGGCTCAAGATCAGGGCGACCGAGGCCCTGGAGCAACAGCTTCTCGAGACCCACGCCTACCGCTTCGCAGCCACAGCACGCAAGATCATCGGGTGAATAAATCAACGAATGAACGAATGAACGAATCAACGGATCAGCGAAGGTGCCGGGTAGGATAAGTCCTGATCCCCGCTCCCCAATCCCTGATCCCTGTATTCCCAAAGGAGGAACCATGAGCGATATAAAGTTTGGAACTGACGGCTGGCGGGCGCGCATCGCCGAAGATTACACCTTTGACAACGTGCGGCGGGTCACCCAGGGCTTCGCGCAATATCTCAAGGCTCACGGCGTAGCCGACAAGGGTCTCGTCATCGGCTACGATCGGCGCTTCAGCTCGGATCTCTTCGCCAGGGCCGCGGCCGAGGTCGCCGTCGCGAACGGCATCCACGTGTGGCTCACCGGCGCCAACGCCCCCACCCCCGTCATCAGCTACACTGCCGTCGAGCGTGAGGCCGCGGGCGCCATCAATATCACGGCAAGTCATAATCCCCCCCCCGATAATGGCTACAAGGTCCGTGATGCCCGCGGCGGCGCCATCGCCCCCGACGGCCTCCGCGAGATCGAGGGTTACATCCCTGCCGACGTCTCCGACGTTCGGCGCCGGGACTTCGAGGAGATCGATGAGGGGCTGGAGATGTGGGACCCCGACCCCGCCTACGTGGAGCACCTTGGAACATTGGTCGACCTTGACCGGTTGCGTAACGCGGGCCTCAAGATCCTCTGCGAGCCCATGTACGGCAATGCATCGGGGTGGTACCCCCGCCTGCTGGGCGGTGGCAATAACGAGATCGTGGAGATCCACGCGGAACACAACCCTCTCTTCCCCAACATGAAGCGGCCCGAGCCCATCCAGCCCTACATCGACGAGTCGCTGGCGAAGATCACCGAGATGGGCGCCGACGTCCTCCTCATCAACGACGGAGACGCCGACCGCATGGGGATCGGCGACGAGAAGGGGGCGTTCATCGATCAGCTGCGGGTCTACGCTCTGCTGGCCTTCTATCTGCTGGAGATCCGGGGCCAGCGCGGCCCCATCATCAAGACCGTCTCCACCACCTCCATGCTGGACAAACTCGGTGAGATCTACGACGTACCCGTCCACACGACGGGCGTCGGCTTCAAGTACGTAGCGCCCAAATTCATCGAGACCGGAGCGCTCATCGGCGGTGAGGAGAGCGGTGGATATGCATTCATGGGGAACGTCCCCGAGCGCGACGGCCTTCTGGGCAACCTCTACTTCCTCGATTTCATGG
>JBNGDR010000143.1:0-5971 GCA_049975685.1 Anaerolineae bacterium | reverse complement strand
CTGGCATCCAATCCGTGGAGAGCCTGCTGAAACAGGGAGCGACGCCAGCAGGACGGCGTGAGATCGAGACGATGACCGAGATCAGCCACGAGTCTATACTCGATTGGGTCAATCGGGCCGACTTGATGCGCGTGAAAGGTATAGGGGAAGAGTACAGCGATCTATTGGAGAAGGCGGGAGTTGACACGGTGATGGAATTGGCCCGTCGCAATCCCGAAAATCTGTACGCCAAGATCCTCGAGATCAATGAGGAGAAACACCTGGTCCGCCGCCCACCCTCCTTGAATCTGGTAAAGCGCTGGATAGAGCAAGCCCAGAACCTGCCGCGCGTTGTATCTTACTAGAGAGCAAACACTGATGGCTAACAGCGGTATCAACCTTAGCAACCTCTTTGACATGGCCCTGCAAACCATGGCAGATAGGAGACAAGAGGTCAACGAGTTGGACGGTTATAACGGCAACCATGGTGACAACATGGTCAACAATCTCCAGTTGATCAGAGAGGCCCTCCAGGCCAGACAGTCACAACCGCCCGCACAAGCCCTCGATTATGCGGGACAGGTATTAGAGAAGCAGGGTCAAGGTGGCACCAGCCAGTACTACGCGCGTGGCTTGCACCAGGCTGCCAGCCGCTTTCAGGGAAAGCAGCAATTGGATAACACCGATATCGTAGACTTGATCCAGACACTGATGGGATCGATTCCCGCCGAGGGCTATCCAGAGCAACCGCAGGCCAGCAGTCAGGGTACCGTTCTGGATGCCTTGGCAAGGTTGCAGGAAGACAAAACCGCCCAACCACAGTCTCAGCCCCAGCAGACACCTCAATCACAGGATAGAGGATTCGATCTGGGAGATCTCATCGGCATGGTCAGTGGCCAGAAAGCACAACCCGAAGAACAGTCGGCGGATGACGGCTTTGGACTGGATGATGTCGTGGAAACCCTGTTGCCGGCGGGCATAGCCTATCTGCAGGCGAAACGGTCGGGTGCTGACACCCAGGCCGCAGCCCGGCAGGCACTGGTAGGGATTCTGCTGGGAGGCAGAGTCAATCCGCTACAATCAAGTTCACCCCGCACAGCGGCTGGGGGCCTTGTCGCACAGAGTTTACTGAAAGCGCTGGCAGGTGGACACTAGCCAGAAGCTTTCGCCAAGAAGCAGCATGTCACGTAACACTTACTCAAATATACACCACAACTGAAAGGAGCATGAGATGGCCAAAGACAAAAAGAAGAAGGGTATCCTGGGAAAGGCAATTGATGCAGTGAGCGCCCGGGATGAGAAGGAAGCGGCGGAGGAAGCCGAACGCGAGGCCACCACGGCCAAGCGCAGGGCATCTGCGGCTGAACGTGAGGCCGCTGTCGCCGAAGCCAAGGCCAAGCAGGAAGCACGCAAGCGCGCCAAGGCCGAGGAGAAGGTCAAGGCCGCCGAAAGAGAAGCCGCCAAAGCCAAAGCCGAAGCCGAGAAACTGAAGCGCCAGGTCGAAGAGGAAAAGCGCGAGGAACGGCAGAAGCGCATCGAAGCCATGGAAGCACGACGTGAAGAAGAAGCTAAGCCAAGCACCTACGTCGTCCAGGCTGGTGACAGTCTGAGCAAGATCGCCAAGAATCTATTAGGGGATGCCAGCCGCTGGCCGGAGATCTTCGAGTTGAACAAGGATCAGATCCGTGACCCCAACCTGATCCGCGTCGGTCAGGAGCTGAAGATCCCGAAGGAGTGAAGTAAGAAGTAGTTACTGTCAGGACCAGGACGTCGGGTACCTATCAAGTCATCCTGAAAGGAGCATTCTATGGGGAAGAAGTATACGGTGAAGGCTGGCGATAACCTGCGGAAGATTGCCAAGAAGATGCTGGGTGATGCCGACAAGTGGAAGGAGATCTACGAGGCCAACCAGGACGTCATCAAAGATCCTGACGTCATCGATGTGGGTATGGAACTTGAGATCCCCGGGGACGAGCCTCGGGCGAAATCCAGGCCAGAGCACGCCATGCGATAGTATTCTGCTCAGTGAATCTCCGGCGCGGGCATGAATGCCCGCGCCGGAGATTTTTATAGCTCATGGAATGATCCACATACCCATCCTGAGGACACAGGGAAATAACGTCACTGCTTTGTCAACATATAGGTAACCAGGGTGGCGTATCCATCCACCTCCCCGGAATTGATGATGATGGAGTACTCCCACCCGTCTTTAATCCCCATCAACATGCCACCCATGTTCTCAAACTCGGTGGATTCGCCTTCAAACTTGTTGATGATATTCTGCGTCACGGTCTCCACGTCATCATTCGAGCCGATCACCAGATTATAGACAAGTACGTCATCCATTTGCTGCCTGAACCCACCAAGAATGACGGAGGATGCAGGCTCGTATATGGGAATCTCGTTCTCCGGGTAGCCCTCCGGTATTTCACCCGAGGTCATCTCCGGCACACCTTCAACGGCTCCGGCTACCTGCGTAGCAATCGCTTCCGGCCCCTCTCCGTCCCCAAAGCCGATCTCCGTCAGTCCACAGGCCAGCGTGAACAAGACGATGACCGTGATGATAATTGCCCACCTTCGATGTTTCATCTAACTGCTCTCCTTTCGATATGTTCTTGAATAGCCTAGACTCTCTTCTTCATGAAAACAGCGATTTCTCCGTCGGGAAAATCTTCGTTAGAGTAGTACGAGAGATCAACGCCCTCAATACGAAAACCTACCTTGCGATAGAAACCTATCGCCGGTACATTCGTATTCTGCGTTTCACACACCAGGATCCTCAGGTCAGCCGCACGAGCTTTCTCAACCAGCGCATCCACAAGCTGCCTTCCAACTCCGAGGCGCCGGTGAGTTTCGGCCGACCGAACCTACAAATCCCGGGGCGCCCGCTGGGCCCGAATCTCCAGGGCGCGATCCATCTCGTCGTTGAGGATCTTGCGCCCCAGATCCTCCCCGTAGGTCGTCAGCTCGGGGATCTTGCTGGCGTCGTCCATCTCGATAGGCTCTCGCAGGTCCACCTGGAAGCGGCGGAAATCCAGCTCTGTGAAGAAGGTGTCCACGAGGTGCACCTGTTGATCATCCGCCGAGTGCAGGAAGGCGCCCAACACCGGATCGATCCACTGCCAGGGCCAGAACTTGGCGGCCTCGCCCGGCTCCAGCGCACCCGGCGCCCGCCCCGTACCCAGGCTGATGAGGGTAGTCTCGGCAGGGTCCCAGCCCAGACAGAAACGGATTTCGTAAGCCGCCAGATAACAGGGGTTGGCGTAGGATCCCACCCCGCCGTCGACGTATCTTCCTTCTACCACGGGGAAGTAGGTAGGCACGGAGCTTGAGGCGAGGACAGCCTGGGTCACAGACCAGTCAGCGTACTCCGGCTTCCAGGGTTTGATGAAGCGGGTCTGGTTCGTCACCAGGTCGAAGGCGGTGATGACTACATCGGTGGGCGGATCGGCGGTCCAGAAATCGCCCATCCTCAGCTCGCCCACGTAATTGTTGAGAGCATGTTCCAGAGGCTCGTGTGGGTAACGATAGCGGCTCAGAGGCCAGAAGATGGTGCGCAACGATTTACGAAAGATGGTCTCGCCCAGCTCGACGTAGAGCTCGTGCATGCGCTCACCCGTCAGCCCGGCGGCGATGCCTGCCGAGATAATAGACCCGGTGGAGGTCCCAGCTGTCAGCCGGAAGAGATCGTGAACCGACCGCCCCAGGTTCTCCTCCAACATAGACAGAGCCCGCGCGACCATGACCCCCTTGATCCCCCCACCGTCGATGGAAATGGCAACGTGCTCGCGGAAAGGTTTCATCTCTCCCCCTTTCTGACTGAGATAATGTGAAGCCTCAATTAAAAGATCAGGCGGGACGCATTTGGCGTCTCACGCTACAGAGCTTTTAACACTGCCTCTAGCTTGATCTCTAAAGCTAAAGTGCGTCCCATCTTTTCGTCGAACCCACTCTAATCATACGCCTTTTTGGCCGGAAGAAAAACCCTCCAGTCCTAACGCTTCACATTTTGCATCTGTCATTTCCCATTTGTCATTTCCCGCCGTCTCATCCAGTTGCCTTTGTCCTGTTCCATGCTATATTGTCACTCATGAAACTGCTCTCATTGCCTTCTCAGATGAAAGACCTCCAGACCGTCCTGCGTGGTCTGGACTGGCACAGCTTGCAACACGAGGTTGACCGCGAGAGCCGCGCCCGGCTGGCCATCGTCGGACCGGTCAACAGCGGTAAATCGACCCTCTTCAACCGCCTCCACGGACGCAAACTCTCCGCCACCAGCGCCGTCCCGGGCACCACCCAGGGCGTGGTCGAGCATCCGCTGGGCCCCTTCCATCTGGTCGACACACCCGGTTTCGGCGAGGTCTGGGGTGTGGATCGCGCTACCACCGCCCGGCAGGCTGCGCGCAACGCGGATGTCATCCTCCTGCTACTGGATGCGGCGGCCGGCGTCCGCCAGAGCGATCAGGAGCTCTTCGAGGAGCTTCAGACCTTCGGCAAGCCCATCGTTGTCGCACTTAACAAGGCCGACCTGGTGAAGAAGGACCTCCTCTGGGTACTGGAGAACGCCGAGCAACTGCTGAATATCCGCCCCGTACCCATCTCGGCGCGTACGGGTATGAACATAGCTCAGAAGCTCATCCCCGCTATCCTGCAGGCCCAGCCGGGGATGGCTGTCGTCATGGCGCGGGAGCTGCCGGCCATCCGCGCCCAGATTGTGGGGCGCATCATCCGGCAGACGGCCGGGTTCAACACCCTAGTCTCCCTCCAGCCCGTCCCCGGCCTCGACATACCCATCCTGCTGGCCGCGCAGACGCGGATGGTGCTCCGGATCGCGGCGGCCTACGGCGAGCCCATGACCGTCTCCCACGCCCGCGAGCTCCTCACGGCTATGGCCGGGGGGCTCCTCTCCCGCTATCTCGGGGCACAGCTGGCGAAGCTGGTGCCCGGTCCCGGCTGGTTAATCTCCGGCGCCATCTCCGGCGCCAGCACCTGGGCCATCGGGGAGGCAGCACGCCGCTACTTCGAAGCGGGGCGGAAGATCCAGACGCCCGAATTGCGCAACCTCTATCGCGGGCTGCGCAAGCTCGCTCCCAAGCACTTCTTCAAGCGTCTCCGGAAATCCGATGAGTCCGAAGAAGCGGAAGCGGAGGCGGATGTGGAGCCGAGTGCAGAGCAGCCCGTAGCGTAAAACAGGCACGTTCAGGACGGAACAAAGGGCACGTCCTGAGCAACGCGAAGGGCTTGTCCTGAGCGAAGCGAAGGAACCAACCCGAGCCAATTCTCAGTTGTACAGGAGGTGGTGACGATGGGATCGGAGGCGGAGGGACTCGCCGAATTCATCGATCGACCCACCCCCGAAGAGGAAATACGCAGCGAGGAACGTCGCCGCTTCCGGTGGTATGTCATCCTCACCACCCTGGTTGCTCTCGTTGCGGGCACCGTTATCGGCCGCTTTGGATTCCAACCGGTTGAATCAACCTCCGACGAGCCCCTGGCGCCACCGGCGGCGTGGAACACGGTCCGCCCGGCACCCTCGGAGGGGACATTCCCCCCATCGCCGACACCAGCGCTGCTGCGCGTTTATGTCAGCGGTGCCGTGGAGGTACCCGGGGTCGTCGAGATCCCGCAGGGCAGCCTCCTCCGCGATGCGCTGGACGCCGTCGGCGGTCCCACCGTTGACGCAGACCTCAACGCCATCAACCTCGCAACGCCCCTCCACGACAACGATCACGTTATCGTGCCCACCCTGTCTACAAACGTCGAGACGGAGACGACCCCTCCGACCGTCGGTGAGAATCTCATCAACATCAACACCGCCTCCGCGGCCGAGCTGGAGACCCTGCCTCACATCGGGCCTGCGCGGGCTCAGGATATCATCGACTATCGGGAGACCCACGGCCCTTTCGCGTCCATTGGGGAGATCCAGCAGGTCAAGGGTATCGGGCCGAGCACCTTCGCCGATATCGAGCATCTCATCACCGTCGGCCCGTGA
>JBNGDR010000142.1:0-5982 GCA_049975685.1 Anaerolineae bacterium | reverse complement strand
GCGCTCCCTGAGCGGGAGCCGGTGCCTGCTGTCTGGAAGGTCAACATCTCTATCATGGGCAGGACGGGCTGGAGGATGTTGAACACCTCCGGCGCGGGCCGGGGAACGAGGTTCGGCGTGCCTAGGGTCTCAATGACGGGGCTGGCGCAGGCGCCTGTCGCCTGGATCTCCTGCATCAGTTGGCTGAGCGACCGTGCGTTGGGGATGGCGTCGAGCTGGAAGCAGACCGCGCCCAGGGAGAGATGAGCGAAGTCTCGAAAACGCCGGCCTGGATGGTCGGTGAGCAGGTGGAGGTTCAGAAAGGCATCGCGGGAGCGAATGAGGGCGTTGAGGCGCTTCACAAAACCGGGTGTGAAAAGGGCTGCGTTTGTCGTGGGGGGCTCCGGGCCGAAGCCGCTGTAGTCTCCGAAGTTGATGTCCAGATGGAAGGTGCGGATCTTGTGAGTCACCAGCAATTCCACCGCTTCCCAGACACGGCGTCGTAACGCCTCAGGAGAATGCGTATCCTGAAGGCCGTCGGTGAGGGTGATGAGGGCCGGATTGATCTTGATGACCGCGCCCCTCAGCACAGCCTCCGCGTTCTTGCAAGGGAGGGCTGAGCGACCGTAGAAATGTCGTGCATCTGCAGACATGCGCCCTATTCCTCCTCGGAGCGAGGATGTGCCTGATGGTAGACTTCCCGAGCTCGCTTTTGAGTGACGTGGGTGTAAATCTGCGTCGTCTGGAGGTTCTTGTGTCCCAGTAGCTCCTGCACCACACGAAGATCGGCCCCCCCTTCTAGAAGATGTGTTGCGAAGGTGTGGCGGAGCAGATGAGGTGTGACCTTCTGCTCGATGCCCGCTGCGATCCCCGCTTTGCGCACGACGGTGCTGACGGAGCGTACCGAGAGCCGTCCCCCGAAACGGTTGAGGAAGAGCGCCCGTGCGGACCCTTCGTCACCGGCCTGCTCTGGGCGTCCAATGCGAAGATAGGCACGCAGAGCTGCCGCGGCCGGCCGTCCCAGAAGCACCAGTCGCTCCTGATCTCCCTTCCCGATGACGCGCATCTCTCCCGACCGGAGTTGGACATCGCGCACGTCCAGCCCGACGAGCTCGCTCACCCGCACACCCGATGCATAGAGCACCTCTAGGATGGCGCGGTCCCTGAGTCCCTGAGGGCTTTCCGTGTCAGGTGCTTCGAGGAGCCGTGAGACCTCCTCGTGGGTGAGATAGCGTGGAAGTTTGCGGGGCAGCCTAGGGGCGTAGATGCGACGGAAGAGATTCTGCTCCCAGGCCCGGGAGCGGATGAGGAAATCGCCGAAGGCCCGCAGCTCGAAGACGCGGCGGGCGATGCTGGCGCGGACGTAGCCCTCATCGTCCATCTCGGCGAGGTGATCTCGAACCAGATCGCGGTTCAGGCCGTCGAGGGTTGTGACCCCGCGTTGCGCGCAATAGTCGAGGAACTGCTCGATGTCGGTGTTATAATTCTTGATGGTATAGTAAGAGGCATTCTCTCGCTCCAGGAAAGCCGTGTAGCGATCCAGCCATTCTGTGAGCGCCGGCATCTCTGCCTCTTCTTCCCGGTTACGCGGCGTGGGATTCCTCAGCCTTCAGACGATCGTAGATGGTCATGATGTTGGCGACGTGCAGCTGGTGGCTGGCGATGCCTAACGGCACCCGCTTCAATCCGCAGGTCTCCAGAGGGATGTCCCAGATAGTGTCACGAGGTTCCCCCGACTCCAGGACCTTGATGGCCTGTTCTTCGACGCAGGTCAGGTAATCAATGTAGCGATCCATGACAATCTGAACCTCACCGCGGAGTATGACCTCACCGTGTCCTTGGATGACAGTCTCAGGTGACATCTCTTTGATCGTCTCCAGGGTCTCGATCTGTTGTCGCCAATCGCCGTCAGCGATGATAGGGATGGCCATCGTGGCATCACCCGCGATGAGAATACTCTCTTCTTCAATGAGAACCCCTGTGTTATCGGGCGTATGTCCCGGCAGATGTAGCAGCTGGAAAGTGCGGTCGCCCGCGCCGACAAAGAGGTGATCCTCGTCGAAGGTGACGGTGGGTATACGCAACTCCACATCCTCGAAGGCGGGATCGGTCTCGCGGGCCTGCTCAAGCGACTCCTCGCCCACCTCCATGAGTTTCTGGCGGGTGAGCTCGCTGGAGATGAGATCGAGATGGTCGGGGAAGGCATAGAGTCCGTAGACGTGATCCATGTGGTGGTGAGTGAGCATGAGCGAGTGGAAGCGTCCCTGTCCCTTTACGTCCAGGAATCTGGCAATCTGCTGGGCTTCGTCTGGGAAGGGTAGGGCGTCGATAACGACGACCCCCTCCTTGGTCAAGACGGCCACGGAATTGACCAGGGCATAGCGTTCGCTGGTGAAAACGAAGATCTCCTCGGTAACACGTTCCCAGTACATTCATACTCCTGTTGTTAGATAAGTTCGGTCGTTCTCGCGTCGGGTCAAGCGAGAAGCGTGGTACATTTTGGACTGCTAGCAGGATAACACAGGCAGGGATGAAAGTCAAGAGTGCTTTACATAATAAGAGGTTGCCCAGGAGAAAAGAGAGCCGCTTCTCCAGGAGAAGCGGCTCGATGAGGCCGCCCCACTGTGCCGTGTGCCGATGGTTTTGACCCTGCTATCGCAGGTGGGTGCCTGCCGATGGATCAGCCTTGCCCGAAGGCTATCGCCTCACCAGTCGAACTCCGGCTCCCGTTTATCAAGTTGTTGGCTCAAAACCCCATCCCGGTATCACGTACACAGTAGGGTCTATTAAGATCATACCATAGTTCGAAAAGATGACAAACTGGCTCTCGACAGGATCTGCACCAACAGCGCGAACCAGGTCACACGCCGCTCAGAAGCCCGCCAGCGTTTCACGGAAGATGCCCAGCCAGTTCTCGCTCATGATGGCGTCGACATCTCTCTCGGCGTATCCCCGCTCGCGCAGCAAATCGCCGATTTTGTTCAGATCGGCGACGCTATCCATCTCCGCCGGAATGGATTCCCTACCCAGTCCTCCGTCGAAATCTGATCCAATGGCGACGTGCTCGGCAGAGCCTGCCAGCTGGCAGACGTAGTCTATCGCCTCCACCACTCGTCGTAGCGGAAGTCGGGGATCGCTCTCGCTCCAACCCGGCTCCAGCATTCTATTGAAGGGTACGATCCCCATCACGCCTCGGCGCTCGATAAGATGTTGGATGAGATCGTCAGAGAGCATTCGGGGAGAATCGACGAAGGCGCGTGGATTGGCGTGGGTAGCGACGATGGGGCCAGGGTAGGCGTTCAGAGCGGTATGTGCTGCTTCTTCCCACATGTGGCTTATATCCAGCAACAGGTTGAAGTCTGCCATGGTCTTCAGGAGGGCCTGGCCTTCGTCGGTCAACGGGCCAGGTTCCGCGTTGCCCCCCGAGTAGAGGGTGCCTGCCGCCCAGGTGGGGCCGATGCCGCGCAATCCTCTCTCCACCCACCATCCCACCTCGTCTGGATGGCGGATGGGATCAGCCCCCTCCATAACGACGAAAATCCCCAGCACGGGATTCTCCGTCTTCCAGGAGCCCAGTATCTCGTCGAGGACATCGGCATTGCCCACCAGCCGAACGCGATCGTCCTCGTCGTCCAGGCGCCGGTAGAAATCCAGCTGGGTCAGTGCCTGTTCGTGAGCCTCCTCAGCGTTGTGATAAACCTGTGCTTCGTTCTGCCAGCGTTTCCAGGCGGGGGCTACAAAGAGGCTTCCGCCGATGACGGCAATACGTCCTTTCAGTAGGGTAGGGATGCTCACCAGACAGGTGCCGGTGTGAACACCCGGTGGCGGCGCGAGCTTCTCGGCGGCGCGTATCTCCTCAACGGGACGGCGCACATCTCTTCCCAATACCACACCATTGTAAGCCAGATCTAGATGTCCGTCGATGATGATCTTCTTCACGTGACCTCCCGAAAACTGATATAGGGAGAGTATAATCACGCTCCCATGTTTGACAAGAAGGGCCTTCCGCGAGTATACTCAACTTGGGAACCGTCAAGAAATAGCTTCCTGGTGACACAACGGAGATAGTATTGAAGGCGACCGCCAGACACGTTTGAGGCTCGCGAGTTTCGATGGCGGCAGCATCCATTGAGCAGGTCCCCTTGCGATGACGTGCGAAACTATTCTCTCAAGAGCCTTAATTTCATGGGGGGAGGTGGGCTGTTGAAGGATAGCGCGACCGATTTGATGCTGGTGCAGGAGGAAGGGCCGGAGGCCGGCGCTTCCTATCCGGTGGAACAGACTCGCATCAATCTGGGCCGTGAGATGGACAATACCATCGTTGTGGACGATCCTCGGGTCTCCCGTTACCACGCCGAGCTGGGGATCTCACCCACGGGTACGGTTATCCTGCGGGATCTGGGAAGCACCAACGGGACCTCGGTACGTGGGGAGGATCTGCGCACCTCACAACGATTGCGCCCCGGCGATACCTTCACTCTCGCCGATAGCGTTCGTTTTCGTCTCATTAAGCGTGGCGAATTGGTTTCACCCCCACCGCAACCCTTTACCGCCCCAGAAAGCGAAGAGGCTCCGGCTCAAGCCGAAGCCTCGGAGATCTCCGCCGCCGGTCCTATGCCCGGCTGGTTCTACGTTGTGATGGGCACTCTGACCCTGCTTATCTGCCTCTGTCTGGCGTTGGCCATTTACCTCTGGTTTGCCCCCCTCAACTTCTGGGAGTGGATCTCGGGTCTTCTGGGATTGCCCCTTCCCTGATTCAGCTCCCTGTTGATTCTAAACCGTCCTCGTAAATGACCTCCCCTGCCGGGTGGTCACGCCGATCATCCAGATCCAGCGCGTAATCAGACCCGGCCGCGATCCTTCCATGGGTGGTGTAAGGTCCCACGGTAGGCCAGAAACCTTTGAGCTCCTCATCGGCGAAGACGAGACGGGTGATGGCCTTGGCCCCTTTGTAACCATAGAGGCGGGGCACAATAAGCCGGAGTGGGGCGCCATACTCGTCGGCGAGCAACTCGTCGTTCATGCCGTAGACGAAGAGCACTCGATCCTCGAGGAGCTCCTCTATGCTGAGGGACTCATAGTAATCATCGGCGCAATGGAAATGCACCCAGGTCGCTTCGGGCTTTGCCCCCACCTCATCGAGCAGGGTTTCCATGGTAAAACCTGTCCACTTCGCGGCCGCCGACCAGCCCTCAACGCACTTCATACGGGATTTCTGTGACACGGCAGGGAGCGCCTGAATATCCTCATAGGTGAAGCTCCGGGGGCTCTCTACCAACCCCTCGACGTCTAGACGCCAGTCACCACGATCCACAGCGTTGAAGGGCTTATAGTAACGGATGTAAAAACCGGGTCGATTCTCGTTGCTCAGCACCTTTTGAGTACCACCCTCTCGCGTAGGATCGGGAGTCCCCGTCACAGCCCCAGGCGCGCAGCGATTGAGTATCGCCAGAGCAGCCCCACTCAGTCCCAGCTGGAGCAGCTGACGCCGACTAATTATCTTTCCCACAGTATTGCCTCCTTCAAGAATACAGAGACCAGGGATCGGGAATCAGGGCTCAGGTCACAGTATATCAATGCCCTACGCGATCCTATTACTCTCTTTAGAAGTACTATCCTTCTGACGTCCTAAGCTTTGAAACGTAAGACATGGAGCATCAATGTAGCTCACCTTTACGTTTCACATTTTACAACTCTCTCTCGTTACACCTGAATGATCTTGAGGGCGAGATCCGCGGTGGAGATGGGCTTAACCTTGCGGTTGGCTTCGGCAATGCGACCCTCTTCATCTACAGCGAAGTGGCTGCGTATGATGCCCATATACTCCTTACCAAACATCTTCTTCTTGCCCCAGACCCCGTAAGCCTCTGCTACCTTGTGTTCAGGATCAGAGAGTAGAATAAAAGGTAGCTCATGCTCTTCTCGGAACTTGCGCAACTTCTCAGGGGGATCGGGGCTGATGCCGATGACTAACCCATTGTGTTCCTCGATGGTTGGGTAACT
>JBNGDR010000141.1:0-5998 GCA_049975685.1 Anaerolineae bacterium | reverse complement strand
GTATGGATGAGGACGCCTTTATGGAGGCGATGGCCAACGCTGAAATGCTCGACCTAACCGTCCCCTTCAGCGTCCAGACACCGCAATGGTTGAACTACGTGCCGCTGACCGTCACTTACACGAAGCGTGTCGGTGGGCAGTACTTCGGTATGGGTCGCAACGGTTCCATCTGCAATGCCAGCATCCACCTGGGCAGCCACATGGACGGCGAGAAACACTTCTATCCTGGTGGTCGCACCATCGGTGAGGTCCCGCTGGAGGAGTGGGTAGGCCCGGGCGTCATCGCTGACATCTCTGAGCTGGTAAGTAACTCCAGTGTCTACACACCGGAGATGATCGAGTCGGTGGTCGACGTTCATGAGGGTGATATCCTCATTATCAAGACCGGCTGGGCCCGCTATGGTTGGAACAGCCCCGAGTCTGATGAGTTCCGCTACATGGTTAAGCACCCCGGTCCCTCACCTGACTTCGCCGAGTGGGCGATAAAGAAAGGGATCAAGTGGATCGGTGTGGATGCGGTGAGCGCGGACCATCCCATGAACACCATTATGCGTATCTGGCATCCCAAGACCTTCGAAGAGGCCAACGAGAAGCTGGTTCGGGATTTTGGCAAGGATTGGGACGAGATGTATCCCCTGGATCACTACTACCAGGATATGCACCTGAATCTCTTCCCGGAGACGATTGTTCACGCTGAGAACCTCTCGGGTGACATTCTCGAAGCGGAGAGCGGGCGCTATTACATTGGTTGCTACATGCAGAAGGCGATGGAGGCGGAGTCCATGTGGGGCCGCTTCGTTGCTTTCAAGGAAGGTTCGTAGTCTAGTCGTTAGTTGGGGTGGAGGGTTGGCCCCCTCCACCCCTCGTATAGGAATTCAAGTATGATTCTTGTTACAGGCGCAGCAGGCAAGACAGGTCGAGCCGTGATCCGGGCGTTGGTGGCTCGGGGCGCGGAGGTGCGTGGCCTGGTGCATCGCGTCGAACAACGAGAAGTGGTGAGAGAAGCCGGAGCCTGTGAGGCGGTTGTCGGCGACATACGTGCTTCGCCAGATGTAGCGTCGGCGGTGGAGGGCATCCGCGCCGTCTATCACATTCCCCCCAATGTCAGCCCGAGTGAGGTTGTTATTGGAGAGACGGTGATAGAGGCCGCTCTCGCTGCCGGTGTGGAGCATTTTGTCTTTCATTCGGTCCTGCATCCGCAGGTAGAAGCCATGCCCCATCACTGGCTGAAGCTTCGTGTTGAGGAGATACTCTTCACGTCTGGTCTCCCTTACACCATTCTACAGCCCACGGCCTATATGCAGAACATTCTGGGGCAATGGCAATCTATCATGGAGGAGGGACGTTATGTCTTGCCCTACGCGGTGGAGACCCGCCTCTCGTTGATTGATTTACAGGATGTGGCGGAGATCGCCGCCCTTGTTTTGACCGAGTCAGACCACCTATGGGCGACCTACGAACTTGTGGGTACGGAGCCATTATCGCAGCTTGAGGTTGCCGCTCTGCTGAGTGAAGCGCTGGGGTGCCCCGTGCGCGCCGAGACCCAATCTCGGAAGTTGTGGGAGAGTCAGGCGCGGACATCAGGCCTGGGTGAGTACCAGGTTGAGACGTTGTTGAAGATGTTCAGGTATTATGAACGATTTGGGTTTACCGGCAATCCTTACGTTGCCGGATCTCTGCTTGGGCGGTCGCCTGCGACGTTACAGGATTTCGCCCAGCGTATCGCCGGGACCTCTGTTTAGTCGTTGTTACCTTGACTTCCGGTGTCTGTGTACTCGCTCTGGAGATCGTTGGCGACTTACAAGAGGACGGCGTTAATCAGTTCTGAGATTTCTTGTTCTTACTAGACTCTATTTTTTGAAGGAGGTAGGTATTCGATGAAGCCAGCTCCATTTGACTACTATGCACCTACGAGTGTCGATGAGGCGCTGGAATTGCTGGCGCAGCTGGGATACGATGGCAAGATTCTGGCCGGAGGTCAGAGCCTCGTCCCAACGATGAACTTTCGTATGGCGCAGCCCGGTGCTCTCGTCGATCTCAATCGTATTTCGGAGCTATTCTACGTTCGTTCGGCGGACGACGGCGGTGTGTTAATTGGCACAATGACCCGTGACACGACGGTGGATGAGCATCCTCTGATCCAGGAGCGGGTACCTCTCATCAACGAGGCTATGCCGCACATTGCTCACATTCAGATCCGTAATCGGGGCACCTTCGGCGGAGCCCTGGCCCACGCCGATCCCGCAGCGCAGCTTCCGGCCATTTCGTTGGCCGTGGATGCGAATTGTCGGGTCCGCAGCACGAAAGGCGAGCGCTGGATTCCGGCGTCAGAGTTCTATTTCGGGCCTTTCATGCCCGCTATCGAACCCGAGGAGATGTTGGTAGAGATCGCAATTCCCCCGATGCCCCCTCGCAGCGGGTGGAGCTATCAACAATTTTCCCGCCAGCACGGCTCACAGGCTTTGGTCGGCGTTGCCGTGATGGTAACCCTGGACGACCACGAGCGTTGCCGGGATGCCCGGATCGCGCTCTTGGGTGTCGGCGAAACGGCCTTATTAGCCGCGGAGGGACGTGGGGTCCTCATGGGTGAGAAACCCACGCCTGAACTGTTCGAGGCGGTCGCAGAGACGGTCGTCAAGGCCGACATTGATCCGGGAGCCGACATTCACGCTTCGGCGGACTATCGCCGCCACCTGACTAACACGTTGACCCGCCGCGCCTTGACCATTGCCTGCGAGCGGGCCAGGGACCAGCGGAGGTAATCAAGATGCAAACTTATGAGATCACAGTTAATGTCAACGGTGTTGAATACACACGGACTGTGGAACCACGCCTGTTGCTTAGTGACTTCATCCGTCACGATCTGGGACTGACAGGGACCCACGTCGGTTGTGAACACGGCGTGTGTGGCACCTGCACGATTCTATTCGACGGCGTGGCCATGCGCTCCTGTCTTCTCTTCGCGGTTCAGGCCGATGGTCACGAGATCCGCACTGTTGAGAGTCTGGGTACACCGGAGGATCTACATCCCCTTCAAGAGGCCTTCCAGGAGAAGCACGCCTTGCAGTGTGGTTACTGCACACCTGGCATGTTGATGTCCCTGGTGCCTTTCCTGGAGGAGAACCCCGACCCGACGGATGAGGAGATCCGGGAGGCCATAGGGGGGAACCTCTGCCGCTGTACCGGATACGAGAACATCGTGGAGGCGGTGAAGCTAGCACAGGAGAAGATGCATTCGGAAGAGGTGCGCCGTGACAACTAAGTACTTCGGACAACCGATTAAACGTAAAGAGGACCCGCGGCTGTTGACCGGTCAGGCTCTCTTTATCGACGATGTTGAGCTTCCCGGGATGCTGCATGCTGCTTTCTTGCGCAGTGATTACGCTCATGCACGTGTCCTGAGTATTGATACCTCGGCAGCTCGCGAACGTCCCGGCGTGGTGATGGTCATCACCGCCGAGGATATGGGCGATGATTGGGCTCCCGGCCCCTTGGCTGTACCGCCCCCCTTCGCCATCGAAGGCTCGGTCTTTCACGAGCGAACCCAGATCCCCATCGTCAAGGACAAGATTCGGCAGTCGGGTGAGGTGGTGGCCTGTGTCATCGCCGAAAGCCGCTACATTGCCGAGGACGCCGTGGGTGATATCTTCGTGGAGGTGGAGCCGCTGGGGGTTGTGACCGATCTTGAGAAGGCGCTGGAAGAAGATGCGCCGTTGCTTTACGAGGAACTGGGCACGAACCTGGCGGCTGACGTCAAGCAGGAGGTAGGGAGTTACGCCCAGGCCGCCGAAGAGGCCGACGTGATTATCAAGCGTCGCTTCGAGGTGGATCGCTGCGTGGGTGGCTCCATAGAGACCCGAGGTATGGTGGTCAGCTGGGATCCGAAAACGCAGCAGCTCACCGTCTGGGCCACGACCCAGGCTCCCATCCCCATGCGGAACGTGATGGCTGCCCGGTTGGGGCTGCCGGAGAGTCAGGTTCGCGTGATCACCCCCTTCATCGGCGGTGGTTTCGGACCCAAGATTATGATCTCGCAGCCCGACGAGGTGCTCATCACCTGGGCGACGATGAAGTTGGGTCGGCCCATCAAGTGGATCGAGGACCGGCAGGAGAGCTTCTTCTCCTCGACCTCGGAGCGCGATCAGGTCCATTACGCCGAGATGGCTCTCACGAAGGAGGGCAAGATCCTGGGCGTCAAGGATGTCTTCTATCACAACACAGGCGCCTACGATCCATATGGTATGACGGTGCCTTTGAACACCCAGACTCACACTCTGGGCAATTACGATGTACCGAATTTCTATACCCAGATACTGATGGTTTTCACCAACGAGATGATCGTGACACCGGTGCGCGGTGCAGGGCGTCCCCAGGGCACCTACGTCATGGAACGGCTCATCGACGTTGCGGCGAAGGAACTGGGCATTGACCCGGTGGAGCTCCGGCGCCGTAACCTGGTCCAGCCCGACCAGTTCCCCTACGAGACGGGTATCATCGGTCAGGACTTCGTAAAGAACGTACTGGATAGTGGCGATTACGAGGCCGCGCTTGACAAGGCCATCGAGATGATCGGTTACAAGCAGTTCCTCGAAGAGGAGCAGCCGCGACTGCGTGCCGAGGGCAAACATGTCGGCATCGGTGTGGTTTGCTTTACGGAGGGAACTGCCGTTGGTCCCTACGAGGGCGCGCGCATCACGGTGGGCGGTAACGGCAAGGTCACCGTGGTGACCGGGGTCAGCACACAGGGGCAGGGGCACTATACCTCCTTCGCCCAGGTGATCGCCGACCAATTGGGTGTGGGCCTGGACGACGTGACTGTTATCACCGGCGATACGGGCCGCTTCCACTGGGGCGCGGGTCTATTTGCCAGCCGGGGCGCTGCAATTGTGGGGAACGCCATACACGCCGCAGCGGTCAAGGTACGGGAGAAGATCCTGGAGACCGCGAGCAAAGCGCTGGAAGCTCCGGTGGAGGAGCTGGAACTCGAGGACGGCGAGGTACGGGTGGCGGACGTCCCCCGTATGAAGCTCAGCCTCGGCGAGCTGGCGGTGATGGCGAATCCCACTCGAGGTACCATTCCACCCGGGGTGGAACCCGGTCTGGAGGCGGTCTCTTACTTCGCCCCCCCTCACGGTGCTACTGGCGCTGGTGCCGTTGCCATGATTGTGGAGGTTGACGCGGAGACGATGGGCGTGGAGATCAAGCGCTTCGTCATCGTGCACGACTGCGGTGTGGTCATCAACCCGATGATCGTCGAGGGCCAGATACACGGTGGCGTCTCGATGGGGATCGGTACCTCTTTCTACGAGAAGATGGTCTACGACGAAAATGGGCAGTTGCTCAATGCTTCGTTGATGGATTATCTACTGCCCCGCTCGACGGATATGCCGCTGCGGATGGAGATCGCTCACCTTGTGACGCCGACCCCCCTTAATGAGCTTGGTATCAAGGGAGTGGGGGAAGCGGGCGCGATTCCGACACCTGCGGCTTTTGCTCAGGCGGTGGAGAACGCTCTGGCCCCTTACGGCATTGAGGTGGTTGAGACGCCTCTTAGCCCCAACCTGTTGTATGAATATGTAGAGGCGGCTAAGAAGAAGTGAAGTTGGTAAGCGCCCGGGAAGTCATTCTTTTCGGGCGCTAAGACCCTGCTCCAGTGTGTGCCATTGGAGACTCTGGGTACTCTAATTACATCATCTATAGGGAGTTACATCATGCATATTGAAGGTGAGTATATTTTTGACGGTCCACGTGATGTTGTTTGGGAGATGTTGAACGATCCCAAAGTGCTGGCAGCTGCCATGCCCGGTACCAAGGAATTGAAGCAGGTTGAAGAGAACAAGTACGAAGGTATCATGAACGTACGGGTTGGCCCGGTCTCTGGCTCATTCTCAGGGACGCTGGTTGTCGCAGACCCGGTCCCGCCGGAGACCTGCACGCTCAAGGTGGACGGTCGCGGTGGCCCAGGTTTCCTAAGGGGAGAGGGTCAGGTTCACCTGAC
>JBNGDR010000140.1:0-5999 GCA_049975685.1 Anaerolineae bacterium | reverse complement strand
CCACCCAGACGAATGACAGCGGGTACGTCCAGATTCTCATCCAGGAAAGCTTTGACCAGCCCGCGCGCCGAGTGGAACTGCTCCTGGCTGGCGACACCGGAGCCGGAGCCGAAGTAACCGTCGATGGGACCGGACGCCATGACGATCCGCGCCGCCCGATAAACCTTGCTGGCAGGGGGATTTCCGCTGGTATCGACAAAGGTGGCAAGTTTGTATCCCTGGCGCAGCACCGCGTCCATGCTCATCATCGAGCCACCGCCACCCGCACCGTGGAAGCCTATGTATCCTTCGCCCCTCTCGAAATCTTCCGCCATCTGGATGAAATAGAAGGTGCCGCGATAGTCCTCCGCTTCGATAGCATAGGCAATCTTTTCCAGCCGTGTGGGGGGACGGTCGTATTCCCGCGCGATCTCGATGCCCAGGTCAGGATGGCGGAAGACGGCGTAGTCGTCAACGGTGATACGACAATCAGCAGCATAAAGCTTGCTGTCGGTAGTGAGAACCAGAGGGTTGATCTCGGCTGCGCGGGCCTCGTAGGAGCGCGCCACATCATAGAGTTTGACCAGCAACCCGCCCAGATTCCGCTGCAATCGCCCCTCGATACCGGTATGACGAACCAGGTTGCGCGCTTGATAATCCTGGAAGCCGAACTCAACATCAACGTGCGTACGTGCAACGCGGTCAGGATGTTCGGCGGCAATCTCTTCAATCCCCGTTCCCCCCACGCTGGAGAACATCACCAGAGGGGCCTGCGCCCGGTCATCGATAATGATACCGGCGTAGAATTCGCGGTCGATGTCCAGGCGCTCCTCGACCAGGACCTCCTCGACGACGAAGCCCTTAACCTTCATACCCAACATCGCCCTAGCGGCAGCAGCCGCCTCTTCAGGCGATTCAGCCCGTTTGATGCCACCCGCGCTCGCCCGCCCCGTGATCCAGGCCTGGGCCTTGACCATGACGGGGCCACCCACCTCGACAGCGATGGCGCGCGCCTCCTCGGGCGTCGCTGCAACACCTCCCTGGGGAACGGGAATACCAGCATCCTTCAGCAGTTTCTTGCCTTGGTGCTCGTGCAATCGAGCCATTCACTCACTCCTTCTACAAATCAGATCATGACCTTGGGTTGATACTCGCCCCAGACCCCGCGAAGAACACCGCAGATCTCGCCCAGGGTGCAATCGGCCTCCACGGCTTCGATGAAGAGAGGCATCATGGCTGCATCCGAGGATTTTGCTGCCTCCTCAATGCGCGCAAGTATGGCGGAGACGCGTTCACCGTCCCGTTGCTTACGCAAAGCGGCAAGGTGCGCTCGCTGAGCCTCCTCGACAGTAGGATCGACCTTGAGCTGCTCCAGATCGGCCCGTTCCATCTCATCCTCGAACTTATTCACACCCACGATGACCTGCCCGCCCTGTTCCACAGCCCGTTGAGCCCGGTAGGCCGCTTCGGCGATCTCGGCCTGCATGTAGCCCCGCTCCACGGCCACCGCTGCGCCCCCCATTTCATCGATGGCGTCAATGTACTCATTAGCCCGTCGCTCGATCTCGTTGGTCAAATGCTCCACGACGTAGGAGCCGGCCAGCGGATCGACAGTGTCGGCGACGCCCGATTCGTGGGCGATGATCTGCTGTGTACGCAGTGCCACGCGAACGCTCTCCTCGGTAGGAAGCCAGAGAGCTTCGTCCATCGAGTTGGTGTGCAGCGATTGGGTCCCGCCCAGCACCGCGGCCAGTGCCTGTAGGGTCACCCGCACGACGTTGTTCATGGGCTGCTGCGCGGTAAGCGTGGACCCCGCGGTCTGGGTATGGAAACGCAACCGCCACGACCGGTAGTTCTGAGCTCCGAAACGTTCCTTCATGATGCGTGCCCACATCCTGCGGGCAGCTCGGAACTTGGCGATCTCCTCCAGAAAATCGTTGTGCGCGTTGAAGAAGAAGGAGAGCCGAGGCGCGAAATCGTCCACATCCAGCCCCACATCCAGCGCGGCCTCGACATAAGCAATACCATTAGCGAGCGTGAAGGCCACCTCTTGCACAGCCGTACTCCCCGCTTCGCGGATGTGATAGCCACTAATGGAGATGGGATTCCATTTTGGAACCCGCTCCGCGCCATAACGGAAGGTATCGGTGATAAGACGCATGGACGGACGCGGGGGGAAGATGTAGGTACCCCGTGCTACGTATTCCTTGAGAATATCATTCTGAATAGTGCCCCGCAGCTTCCCCGGCTCAACGCCCTGCTCCTTCGCCACAGCGATGTACATGGCCCAAAGAATAGCGGCCGGGGAGTTGATGGTCATAGAGGTACTCACCCTATCCAACGGGATTGCCTTGAACAACGTGCGCATGTCGTCCAGACAACTGATGGAAACCCCAACCTTCCCGACCTCACCTAATGCCATCTCGTCGTCGGCGTCGTAGCCCAGCTGCGTGGGCAAATCAAAGGCAACGGAGAGACCCGTCTGCCCATGCTCCAACAAGTAGCGGTATCGCTGATTGGACTCTTCGGCGGTGGCGTAGCCAGCGTACTGCCGCATGGTCCAAAAGCGTCCCCGGTACATCGTCGGCTGCACCCCTCGGGTAAAAGGATATTCACCAGGAAATCCCAGATCCGCCATATAGTCAACACCCACCTCCGGCGGGGTGAGAATAGGTTCCAGCGGAATGCCGGAGGCGGTCTCGAAAGCCTCTCGACGTTCGGGATAGCGGTTGATCACCTTCTTGTAGGTGGCATCCAGCCAGCGGTCTTTCTCGTCACGAATCTGCTCATGGTTCATACTCATACAATCTCCTTAGAAGATCAGTTGAAAGTTGCTAATGAAGAGAAGCCCTTTTCAACTCAGCGCCTCGAGCTCATCCAACATCTCCTCCAACACCTCGAACCCTCCACGCCAGAACTCGGGTGATGCCATATCAAAACCGGCTTCGCCGATAATGTGCTCGGGACTTGCTGAGCCTCCGTATGAGAGGATACGCAGATACTGAGGCACAAAATCCTCACGTCCGATCTCCTTGTACTTCCGGTAAAGGGATAAGACGAGTAGATTTCCGAAGGCGTAGGCGTAGCAATAGAAGGGGGTCTTGTAGATGTGAGGGATAGCCAACCATTCCAGGCGGAAATCGTCGCTGATCTCCACGGCATCACCAAACTGCTCCCGCAGGTTGTTCAGGTAAGCCTCCTGAAGCTTATCCGAGGTCGTGCCCTCGCGGATCATACGATGCGCCTGTTTCTCGAAAAGAACAAAGTAAGCCTGACGTACAATGGTCGCATAGGCGTCAGCCATGAAAGAATTCAACAGACTACGGCGCACCTCGTCCGATTCTTCACCGAGAAGCTTGTCGATGAGCAGCATCTCGCCGAAAACGGAGGCTGTCTCCGCCATAGGAAGCGCCGAGTGGAAGGTCAAAGGCGAGTGCTTGGCTGCCATCAAGCCGTGGACACCATGCCCCAATTCGTGAGCCAGTGTGGAAACATCGTTGATCTTGCCGGTGAAGTTCACGAGCACCCAGGGCTCCAGGCCCGGAAGCACACTGTAACAATAGGCACCCCCCATCTTGCGGGCGCGCACCTCAGCATCGAGATGGCGTGCTTTGAGGATGCTCATCGCGGCGTCGGCCAACGCGGGTGAGAAGGATCGATAGGCCTCATCAACCATGCGCACGGCTTCATCGAAGCTGTACTCCGTCTCGATGTCGACCAAAGGCGCATAGATATCATAGCGGCGCAGGCAATCCACGTCCAGCTGTTGGGCTTTGAAGCGGAAGTAACGCTGGAAAAGACCTATATTCTCCCGAATAACCTCTAATAACGTATCCACCACTTCATCGGGGATATCGTTATCGAGATTACGGACACTAATAGGTTGAGGGTGCCCACGCAGCTTGACGTTCTCCTGGTACCAATCGCGAACGCGCGCCATGTAGATCTGCGCCAATACGTCGGCATTCTGCCCGAAGATACGATAGAGTTCCTGATACGCTGCTTCTCGCAACTCAGGCCGGGGACTGAAGACGTAGGAGAGCAATTCTCCACGTGTCAGTTCTTTTTCCTCGCCCTCCACGGTGAGGTGGTAGGTAAAACCGGTGGTTATCATATCGTAGATAGTCAACACAGCACCAATGCCGTTGGTATCCTTGACGTTGATGGTCTGTTCTACCAGCTCAGATAGCGTGTAGGGTTTGAAACGACGCAGGCTCTCCAGAAAATAGCGTAGATCGCCGCTTACCGCCATAAGGCGCTCTGCGGCCTCATCGTCCAGTGATTTCCACCAGAGCGAGAAGAAAAGTGTGCGGTTGTCGGCGTCGGCGACGAATTCTCGAATCTGTGCTCGGAAAGTTAGCGCCTCCTGATCCGAGGTATCCTCAGAAAACCAAAGGTAGCTGTAAGCCACAAGGCGCGCCATCTCGGCGTGAAGATCTTCGTAGCGCTCCAGAATATGGACAAAGTCGCTCTCGTCCATATCGCCCGCCAGATCCTCACGCACTGCCTCGAAAGCATCCAGGCGCCGATTGATGTCCGCCACATAGTCCTCGTATGCATCCGAGCCGATCTCGGGCAACAACCCTTCCAAAGTCCACCGCTGCGGTTCGTAGGTCATCTTGCCTCCATTAAGGTTAATTTCAGATTCATTGTAAAGCCTCTTGAGCGAGACGACTACTGCGCACTCTCGTTGTCTCGCACTTCAAACGTCAGGTTTCATCTTCTTGAACATGTTTCCGGCTGTCCAAACGGGCAAGGAAAGCCGTTGCCCCCAGGAAAAGGAGGGTGAGCACCAGATCGCGAAGCCACAGGCTGCGAGCATAGCCGGAGCGATAGGTTAAGCGTAGAATCCAGAGAAAGCCCTGGTAAGCCACCGCCAGAGGGAAGGCCAGACCCAGGGCACGCGAGTGTTCAAATAGAAAGGCCATGCCCGTGAGGAGTATCCCCCAGAGTAGATAGAAGGTACCCAGGAATGGCAAAGGCAACGCCAAGGTCCATCCCTCAAGGGCAGACAACACTCGAAAGGCCAAAACACCTCTGATCAAGTTGGCGATGCCCGTGAGTAGGAAGAGCAAGGTCAGGATGCGCCGTTTTCTAGACACGAGAGCATTTTACAGCAGGATTGACAAAACGGAAATTGAAGGCGCGCAATCTTCCAACTCCATCTCTACGCTCCTAACTTCTGAGCTACGAAGAAAAGATAAGCGCCCTCTTCCGGCAGGGATTCCTCGTAGTAACGCCGCAGCAGAGCGTGAGTCAGAATCAAATTCCAGCGTTTAGGAACCAATATCCACCGTCCGAAGATTTTCTTTGCAAGCAGTGAGGGTAGGCCCAGGGAATGACCCCACTCCAAGGCTGTCAATGCAGCAGGCGAGAAGTAAGACCACCAGCGTTCCAATTGCAAACCTGAACGTGATAGACGCGCTTCCCAGATCTCCGGTGGATCGTAATAATGATGACGTGAAATAGTATCGAAAACACGGCGGTAGGACTCAGCAAGTCCTTGCAAGCCCACTGTTTCCAGGACGCGCGCAACGGAGAGGAAACGCCGGAAATTCGGTCCCGGCACGCAGAAATGGAACCAACCGGATGGACGTAACACCCGAGCGACCTCCTGGATGACAGGGTCAACAACGGGGATATGTTCTAACACGGAGTTGCTCACTACCGTAGCAAAGGCTTCATCAGGAAAGGGCATTCGCCCCCCGTTGGACTGCGCAAGTAACTTGTAATGCCCGCGCTCGTGCGCCTCCCGAAGTGGCCCCCACCAGGGATCCAGGGCCACATCGACGCCTTGAGGAAAAGCAATGGTGGCGAAATGACCGTCACCGCACCCCAGGTCAAGCATGGGGCGGGGTAAGGGTAGATCCGCGTAGAAGCGCGCTTCCACCGAGCGCAGCAAAGCACGAAACGCGGGTAGCTCGCGCAACTGGCGTTCGAAGATGTCGACACCCGGCTCTTCTCTGGTGTTCACTACTGCTCCTCTGAGAACGAGAGGCGCTCTTCGAAAATCACGATCC
>JBNGDR010000139.1:0-6043 GCA_049975685.1 Anaerolineae bacterium | reverse complement strand
ACGGGTACGTTATACCTGGAAGCAATGTCTGGGTCGTCATTGCCGTTGGGGAGCCCGCCGTCCAATTACGTGAAGTGCGCGGTCCCTTCGAGTTGGGAGGGCACATCTTTCAGGGGATGACCTACGCTGAGCAGATGCATCACGCTGGGATGACCTGGGTTAAGGTTCAAGCCCGCTACCCCCAGGATGCCAACCTGAGCGAAATTATCGCTGCCTCGCATGCCCAGGGTTTCAAGATCCTCATCGGTGCTGTTGGTGATGCGTCACTGGTTAGGGAGCAGGGCTACGCACGAGGGGTGGCGGATTGGATGGCGTCCATGGCTGCTGCCGGCGCCGACGCCATTGAGGTGTGGAACGAGCCGAATCTGCCCCGCGAGTGGCAGGAGGGCTACATCAGCCCCCGCGCGTACACCTACCTTCTCTGCACTGCCTACTCGGCCATCAAGGGAGCCAACCGGGGGACGGTGGTGGTGAGCGCCGCCCCGGCACCTACAGGCTATTTCAACGGTTGTACCAGTAGGGGGTGCGACGATGGACCGTGGATAGAGGGGCTCTACGAGGCCGAAGCCGCCCGTTGTTTCGATTACCTTGGTGCCCATCACAACTCGGGGGCGACGGCCCCATCCGCCACTGAGGGACACCCGGCGGATCACGGCGGTAGACATCACTCCTGGTATTTCCTGCCGCAGACGCAGCTCTACTACAATACCTTCCACGGTAAACGGCAGATTTTCTACACCGAGCTGGGTTACGTCACCCCGGAGGGCTACGGCTGGATCCCCGATGCCTTTTCCTGGGGAGAGAGTACGAGTCTGGGGATGCAGGCGCAATGGTTGGCCGAGGCTGCCAGGTTAAGTCGTGAGACGGGCATGGTGCGCGCGCTCATCATCTGGAATGTGGATGCGACCTGCTATGGTGAGTGCAGCGGCGGGCAGGACCCTCAGGCGGGTTACGCCATCGTTCGCCCGGGCAATGTCTGCCCGGCCTGTGAAACTCTACACGAAGTCCTCAATGAGTAGCTAGCGATCATCGCGGGGTGCTGCCAGGGCGCGAAGCAAAATGAAGACGATGAGCGCCGCCAGTATGAGGATGACGGCGACGGGTCGGGCGTACTCCAGGCCAAAGCCTATGAAGCGCTCGTAGACAACCACCGGCACGATCTTGGGGTTGTAGGCCAGGATCACGACAGCGCCGAACTCGCTCATGCCCCGGGCCCACATCATCAGCGCGCCGGAGAGGATGCCCCGCCCCGCCAGAGGCAATGTCACGTAGCGAAAGGCCTGCCAGCGATTGGCCCCCATGGTCAGGGCGACCGCTTCCAGCTCGGGATCGACCAGGGCGAAGGCTTCCCGCGCTCCGTTGACAAGAAAGGGCAGACTGACGAAGAGCATGGCGACGACGATGCCCGCTACACTTCCCGTAAACTCTATGCCCAGTGGCGTTACTATCTGGCCCAGCAACCCTCGCCGTCCGAAGACTACGAGGAGCGCGATCCCGGCCGCCGTGTGAGGTATGACCACCGGCAGATCGATGAGACTCTCCACCAGCCGTTTCCCGATAAAATCGTGGCGTGCCAGGAGGTAAGCCAGGGGCACCCCCGTGACCAGGGCCAGCAGCGTCGCGACGGCCGCTGCGTAGAGGGTGAGCCCCAGTGAGGAGAGCACGGCAGGGTCCTTCAAGGCCTCGATGATCGCTACCGGCCTGGTGGCGATCATCGTGCTGAGTAGCGGTAGAACTACAAAGATCACAAGCAGGCCCCCCGCAAGGCCAAAACCCAAGAACAGGGGCTCACGGCGGCTCAGGGGAGGCTTCGACATAGGGTTCCTGAGTACGGTTCCTTAGGGTTCCAGGGGTACGCAAAGCTCGCTTACGGAGGCCGGTACCGCATCCAGGTTGTCGGCGCGGGGCGGTGTGGTGAGGGGATGATAGTTCGCTTCCATGACCGCTTGCCCCTCGGGCCCCAAAAGGAAGGCCACGAGATCGGCTGCCTCCTCGGGGTGGGGTGCGTTGACGGGTATCGTGATACCGTAGCCGATGGTCTTGCCTACAAAGCGTGGATCGACCGAGGCGAAGCGTTGGAAGTCCAGCTGGACCTCCACCTGCTCGTAGGTAGAGGCGTGTTCCGCCGAGCCCAGGTTGACGATGGAGGGCAAGCGAACGTAGTGGAAACCGTGTTGGCGGCTCACGCTCTCGTATTCGAAGGCGTAGTCAATATCACCCGACTCCAGCAGCGCGATGAGCTGGATGCTTCCACCCCGCACGATGATGCCCGAATCGTCCTTGGGCTGGACGATCTCGGGGACGCGGATGATCCAGCGACCGTCGTCGTCGGGGCGAGCGCGGATGGGACTCTGGAAGCGTCCGCCGAAGGCTTGGTCGAAGATATGGGGATCGTCGTAGTGAATCTCCGCCAGTTGAAAGGCCATGAGGCCCCGGTAGCCGGCCGCGTCGAAACGCGGGTCGGAGAGGCCCAGACGCGTATCCGGGCGGGAGGCGACCTCATACCAGTTCTCGACGTTGATCTCGTCGCCATACTTGCTCTGATCGGTATAGGCGAGAGTGAGCTCGTTGGTTGCGAACTCGACGTACCAGTCGGCGTAGGGCTCGCCGGATTCCGGCTCAAGGGTGTCATACATCAATAGCGGGATGAGGGCGTGGTCCGCAACGGCGACGACGTCAGCCGGGTCGTCGAGTTCGGTGACGTGCCGGATGCATTGGATACTCCCGTGCCCCTCCATGAGAACGTCGACGTCGGGATGGGCCGCTTCATACGCCGCCTCCAGATCCGCGAAGGGGATGATAAGGCTGCCGGCGAAGAGAACCCGTACCTCGGTCTTCTCCGGGGGGCTGCATCCTCCTGCCAGAAGCAGCAGGAGGAGCAGACCAACCCATACCCGACGTCGTTGCAAGGTTGTTCGCATTCTGTTTATCGCTGAAGCCAAGCTAGCGGACCTCAATGATCTCGACGTCCTTGACCCAGGCGAAGCTGTCGAAGCCGGGCATGACCCCCGTGAGGTCGCCCGACTCGTGGAAGCCGATGAGACAGTCCTCGCAGGCGCGCACGTCGGAGAGGGCCACCTCGGCATTGTATCCGTCGCCGGCGGTGATGACCAGGGTGGAGGCATCATCCTGGGGCTCCACGACGTCGAGGAGGGCGTTGAGAAGCAGTCCGGTGTAGGTTTGTGCGCCCTTCTTGGGGTGCTCTACCGTTCGTTCGACGATCTCCATCGCCTGGAGATCCTCCATGGTCCAGCAGGCACTCTCACCAACCTTGCCGGCAATGAGCAAAGCTCCGTCGCACTCGGGCAGCTCGGCGCTCTCAGGTTCCTCCGTCTCTTCCTCTTCGGGGGTAGGCTCCTCGGTCTCCTCTATCTCCTCGGGTGGGTGGACCACGATCTTGACGATCTGGCTCACCATCTCCCGTCCCTCAAGCCCCTCTCCCACGAGACGCAGGGGGAAATCGCCCTCATCCAGGGGATTACTATTCACCAGGTGAGCAACGATGATATCGTCGTTCTCGGCAAAGCGATCGCTGGATAGGCTGACGGTGTAGCCGTCCTCAGCGACGATATCGACCATATACCCCTGCTCGGCGAGATCACGATTGAAGGCCGCGCCCTCATGTTTGTTATCGTCGTCGACACGTCCTACGAGTAGCCAGAGAGGGATCCCGCTCCAGGTCATGGCGTGATCGTCCTCCCAGGTTGTTTCGTGGCAGTCGGGGGCTGCACCTGACTCGAAGGTGTTGCGGTCCATCTCCTCGGTGATAGCTCCTGTAAGGGTTAGGTTCCACTCCGCCTCAAGCGACTTGATATGGATCTCGCGCACCCATTTGACCGACCAGTGACCGTCGACCACCTGTGTTTGGTCCTGATTGAGGATCATCATGCGTAGGTTGCCGTCCTCCCGATCGGGAAGGGGCTCGCCGTTGCGTGCGTAGGCAAGAACGACGTGCAGGCGTTCGTCAGTCGTCGTCTCCTCACCTGTTCCAGGATCGTAGACGATGAAATCGCCGTTGACGATCTGATCGTGCGAGATGGTCATAGCGTAGCCATCTTCGGCCACGACACGCACAGCCGTACCTGGTTCCAGGCCACCGACAAGGTCGGCGACTTCCGTGAGCGGGACGCCGGTGTATTTCTCGGGAGCGTTAATGCGACCGGTGCTCGTCATCCAGCCGCCCCAGCCCTCGTAAGAAGGTAGAGCATGGATTTCACTCATCGTAAACTCTTTCGTGGGGCTGCCGTCAAGGCCGACCACGGTCAGCACGATCTCCTCTGACGTCTCTTCGGCGGTGGGCTCCTCGGTTACCGTCGCTGTCGGCGTGGCGGCTTGCTGGCAGCCGGTGACAATGAGAGCCAGGGTAAGGATCAAGAGAGCCAGATATCGATGTTTTTTCATGGGGACACTCCTCCTGTAGTTGTATGGTTTGTAACGATACGATTATACATTCAAGGGGGAGAGTGACAAATCGACCAGGCCTGCTTTAGTGTGTTTCATCCCACGTCTCTTACCCAAGTGGAACACCTCACACCCGGATAATAAGTCCTTGGGTAGATCGGTCACCCCGATTGACTTTGTCATCGGCTGCCCCGATTGACTTTGCCATCGGCTGCGGTATCCTTTGCTTACTATGTTCTACGATGAAGTTGAGATTCAGGTACAGGGTGGCAAGGGGGGCGACGGTGCCGTCGCCTTCCGTCGTGAGAAGTACGTGCCCTACGGCGGTCCCGCCGGGGGTGATGGTGGCAGGGGGGGGGACGTCGTGCTAGAGGTTAACCCCCATCTGAACACGCTTTACCATTTTGCACATCAACGGCACTTTGTGGCGGAGGATGGAGAGCGTGGACGGGCCAAGGATCAGCATGGCGCCTATGGGGAGGATCTGGTTGTGCCGGTGCCACCGGGGACGGTGGTAACCGACACTGAGACCGGGACCATCGTTGCCGACCTCACGGAGAAAGGACAACGGGTAGTCGTTGCCGAGGGGGGGCGTGGTGGGCGGGGGAACGCGCGTTTTGCTTCACCTACGAATCAGGCGCCCCGGGTGGCCGAAAAGGGCGATCCCGGTGAGGAGCGAGAGCTCCGCCTGGAGCTCAAGTTGTTGGCTGACGTGGGCCTGGTGGGTATGCCCAACGCCGGGAAGTCTACACTGCTCTCGGTAACCACCGCTGCCGAACCCAAGATCGCCCCCTATCCTTTCACAACGCTTCAACCTAATCTGGGCGTCGTGGCCCTGGGTCCCAGCGACACCTTCGTCATGGCCGATCTGCCGGGCCTCATCGAGGGTGCAAGTCAGGGAAAGGGATTAGGTCTCGAATTCCTGCGCCACATCGAGAGGACGCGGGTGCTTATTCATCTCTTGGACGGCACGGAACCTCGTGTGTTGGAGAACTTCAAGACCATCAACGAGGAATTGCACACCTTCGGTCACGGGCTCAGTGACAAGCCCCAGATTGTGGCGGTCAATAAGTTGGATATGCCCGAAGCACGGGAGCGGTACCCCAAGATCGAGGCTGCGCTAGAATCTTTGGGATATCCCGTCATGGGAATCTCGGCCATCACACGGGAGAATACCCGTGAGCTGCTGGGGCGTGTCTACCAGATGTTGGAAGAGGCTCCCTTGCCAGAGATAGGCAGGCCAGAATCGAAGCCCGGACCCGTTGTCATCCGTCCTGAAGGGCGGGAGGAGGGCTTCACCATCGAACGCGGCACCCAGGGAACGTGGCGTGTCCGGGGCGGAAAGATCGAACGGGCGGTGCGGCGGACCAATCTGGGGCTTCGTGAGGGGGTGCTGCGGCTTCACCGCTATTTGGAGAGCAAAGGTGTCCTCGATGCGCTGCGTCGGGCCGGTGTCAAGGAGGGCGACACTGTCCTCATCGGCGACTACGAATTGGAATGGTCCGAGGGTGGTTAGGAGTCTCTGTTGTAACAGCATACTGTATTCAGGGCCTAGGGAGCGAAGCTCATCTGCTTCGCTCCCTTTTCAATGGGGTGTGTTCCAGAGATCCAGGTGGGACGCACCTGGTGCCTTATGCTGCGG
>JBNGDR010000138.1:0-6129 GCA_049975685.1 Anaerolineae bacterium | reverse complement strand
GCCACCGCCACAGCCTGCAAAGAGAATCTATATAACCAACGTTGTCACCTCGCAGACGCGTGTGAATGATCTCTTTCTCGACTGGGTGACGGCTCATCCCGATGAACCTGTCACCCAGAATCATCCACGGGTACAATCCTTTGCGCGTTTAATAACTGAAGATGTCGTCGAAATCGAGCAACTGGCGGAAGAGATGAAGGGGACGCCCGGTCACTTGCCTACTCCTTCCCGGCGGGCCTATCAGTGGCTGAAATTCGTGAGCGAACCACCGGTGTTGGTGGCTCACCTGAAGACGTTGCGCGAGTTAGGGAAACAATTCCGCCACCCACGCTGTCGCGAGCGAGTGCCACGTCAGGTACGGCAAATGCCGGCGCTGATCAGTTTTGCTTATGTCTCATATCTCTACCGTGCTCGTAAAAAGGACGATGGACTCCACGTCACGGTACATGAGGGGTTCATAGGTGCTCCAGGCAAAGTGTTGAAAGCGCTAGCTTGCACTGTCTTGCTCAAGAAACGCGAGCCGTATCGGAGAACGGTGTCGGATTACGCAACCAGCGAGGCGTTCGCGGAAATCGTGATGGCCATGGAATTGACCACCGACGATGTCGAGCCCGTGACGCAGGGCCGTTACTTCGATCTGGAGGAGGTCTTCGAACGGGTCAACGCCACCTATTTCGATGGGCAGCAGTCCCGACCGAAGTTGACGTGGAATCGGACGATCACCGGTCGCAAGTTAGGTCACTACGATCCGCTACGCGACATCGTTATGGTCAGCGTGACCCTTGACGCGCCGGGCGTACCGGACTACGTCGTGGACTATGTGATGTACCACGAACTCTTGCACAAGGATCTGGGGATCGATGTGGTGAATGGTCGGCGGTATTCTCACACTCCGGAGTTTCGCGCCGCCGAGGAGCGCTTTCAAGAATATGCTGAAGCCCAAGGCTTTCTACGTTCATTGATACCGGGCACCGGGCCCCAGACCTAAACCGCCGAACTGGGAGAATAAGATGCTGACACCGGGGACATTGCTTGGAAATCGCTATCATATTCTGCGCCGCATCGGGGGTGGGGGGATGGGCGTCGTTTATCTCGCCCAGGATCAGCGATTGCCGGGGCGGCAGTGTGCCGTCAAGGAGATGTCGCTGATCCAGCTGGCGCCGCAGGATCGAAACTGGGCCATCCAGGCCTTCCGTCAGGAGGCGCAGATGCTGGCTAACCTCCATCACCCTGGTCTGGCCGCTGTCTCCGACTTCTTTGCCGAATCGGGTAACTGGTACCTGGTGATGGATTACGTTGAGGGAGAGACGTTGAAGGCTCGACTTGAGCGCGCGCCTGGCGGACGTTTGGCCCTCGATGAGGCGCTGCGCATCACCGGGGAACTCTGTGACGTTCTCATTTATCTGCATCGTCAGTCACCGCCAGTGGTCTTTCGGGATCTCAAGCCCAGCAATGTTATGTTAACCCCGGAGGGCAAGGTCAAGCTCATCGATTTCGGCATCGCTCGCTTCTTCAAACCCGGGCAGACGCGGGATACCATGAACCTGGGCACACCGGGCTACGCGGCACCGGAACAGTACGGCGGCCTGGGGCAGAGCGATCGCCGCGCCGATATCTACAGCCTGGGCGTGCTCCTCCACCAGATGGTGAGTGGTTACGATCCAGGGAGCGGTGTCACACCCTTTCCCCTGCCTCCTCTGGAGACGTTGGCGGCGGGTCTTCCAACGAACGTGAGGGGCGTCGTTGCTCGCGCCACCGCTGTACAGCCGGATCAACGCTATCAATCTATCGAGGCGTTTAAGCGAGACCTCTTTGCAAACCCGCCTGGGCGCTCTGCGCCGTCTCCATCAACTTCAACCGCCTCACTCAAGACCTACTTCATCATCGGCGGCGTAGGATTGCTATCGTTTTTGATTGTCGCTTTCCTACTCCTACGTTTCTTGTTGCCCCTCGGGGCGGCTGATACTCCGACGCCGCCTGTGACCCAGCCAGGTGAGACGGTCACTACAGAGAGGGGGACTGTTGATGAGGAGGAGCCGATTGACGCTCTCACGCCCACTCACTCTTCACCGACGGCTACCCCTCGCTCCCCTACTGACACGCCGACACCTGAGATTCCCTCCGATGTGCAACGCCAGGAGGCGCTTCTGCGCACAGTTCGCTATCGGGAGGATAATGGGACGGTAGTATTCGCGGAGAAGGTGTCCATCCCCCCGACGCTCGACGGCGTGCTGGATGAATGGACCGGCGAGCCATACGCGGTGTCTTACGTCGTTTATACTCAGGAGGGGATCAACTGGCAGGGTAGGGAGGATCTCTTTGGTACCTTCCAGGTAACCTGGGATGACGCATACCTCTATCTGGGTGTCGAAGTTACCGACGATGCGCATGTCCAGGCCGAGACGGGCGATCAGATCTATAAGGGGGATGAGGTCGAGATTCAGATTGACGCCAACCTAATGGGTGACTTCGAGGATACCGGTCTCAGCGGGGACGATGGACAGGTGGGCCTCTCCCCTGGCGACTTTGAGCGGTTCGCGCCGGAGGCCTACATCTGGCGACCGCCGAGTCTGGAACAGCCGGGGACGATGATAGAGGTTGCGTCACGCCGGACACAGAGAGGCTACATTCTGGAGGCTGCCATTCCCTGGTGGGTGTTGATGGGACCTCCTGCTCTTGAGAGTCCTGTGGGTTTCTGCCTGAGTCTGGGCGATAACGACGCACCCACGTTGGCCGAGCAGCAACTTTTGCTTGCTACGTCCCCCAACCGCAAGTGGGGCGATCCGACCACGTGGGGTACCTTGATTCTGGTGGACTGGAGATAGGGTGGACGAGCGACGACGGTCCATATCGAGGCGCAGATTCCTGCGCGATGCCCTCTGGTTGCTATCGGCGGCTGCACTGCCAAAGCTGACCGGTTGCGTGGCATTGACCTCACCCACGGCGCAGAGTCAATCCGTTGCACCGACGGGGACCGCAACACTCTCACCGACCGCTACGACAGAGCCTTCACCAACCGCAACCGCCGTCGCCGATGGTCCTTTCTTCGATCCGTCGTCTCTCAAACCCGTATACGTTGCTCATCATCCCTCTCTGGGCGGCTACGCGGCTGCGTCTCCCTTCGATCCACCTGAAATCTATCCTGAATTGCCCTACGTGTCCGGTACTGCCCCAGATAACGGCGCCTACTACCTGGTGCGCGAGTCCCTGCGTATCTATTCGCCGTCAGGTTACGGTACGCCCGATTGGAATCCCCTGGGGTCCCTCATTCGTCCCGGTGATCGGGTGCTGATCAAACCCAATCTTGTTGACGCTTCCGCGTGGGCCAATGGCCAGACAACCCACCCGGCCTTCTTGCGACCTATTATTGACTATGTCTATAAAGCCTGCGGGCCCCAGGGGGCGATCATGGTGGGCGATGCACCCTGGTCGGTGGACGTCTTCGACTCCCTCGTCCAGGTGACAGGTATCCGAGAGATGGTTGAGTACCTGGCTCAAACCCACGGTCTTCCCGTGATTCTTGCGGATCTCAACAACACGGGGGGCAAAGAGGCACCTCTCGTTGATCTGGGTGCTCTCTCTGAGCTCTGGGCCGTCGATCGCATCTGGTACGATGCCCACGGCAACGTCATGCAGGATCGCCCTGAGCCGGGTGTGGGGCGTTACCGCATTGCGCCGGCTGTGCTGGAGGCCGACGTTATTCTATCCGTGCCCAAGGCCAAGGTCCATTGCTCCGGCGGTATCACGGTAGCCATGAAGAACATGATAGGCCTCATCCCTGCGTGGGACGGGAGCTACGGTGATGGGGTACTCAAGGATTGCGCTCACACCAGCGACCTGGATCGAGCAGCTGGCGAGCGGGGCATCTACCTGGACAATGACACCATCTGGCGCTCGATGGCGGATCTGAACCGGATTCTGTTGTACGCAGACAAGACCGGTATGGTCCAGATGACACCCCAGAGGCGCTATCTGGCTCTTGTGGACGCCGTGGTCGCTGCCGAGGCGAGCCAATACGATCCCCGGCCCTATCCCCTTAATACCGTTATCCTTGCCACCGATCCCATCTCGGCGGACGCTGTGACCGCCAGATGCATGGGCTTCGATCCCCGAAAATTGAGATCGGTTGTGCGCCCAGCCGGCGGCCGGATATTACCCCTCGGCACGGCAGATCCTGCGGCTCTCGCTATTGTGACCTCTAGCGGTAAAGGGTTGGATGCTCACTTCCGGCAGGCGCTCACCCCCGAGCTCTACGTCTATTCCTGGCAGGGCCACCTGGAGGCCAGCGACTTTGACGGCCCCCAGGTGCAGGATTGGTCCTGGGATGGAGTTGGACAACATCTGCGGGTCGCCCTTCACGATCCCAGCGGTGTGGCCTGGGCAAGGCTCGCCTACGTGTGGCAAGGTGAGCAGCGAGTGAAGGCCCTAGAGTTGCGTGACGGCGTCTGGACCGTGGACTTACCTCTCGGCGAAGAGGTACGACAGGGCATACTCACCACAGGGGATGGTCTGTTCAATGAGACGGTTCGCGAGATCGAGTGGTAATATCTATACGACGTGGCAGGATGGTGGACAGGGAGTACTATAGATTGTGATTGGCGAGAAACTTTTTGAAGACTGGCTGGCTCCCCTGGTCAAAATGGACTCTACGTTGTTGCACTTCGCTGCATTTATCTTCTACTATCACTACTTCGGAACGGTGAAAGAGGTGGTGGATTTATTCGTGATCCCCGCTCCCATGTGGATTACGTATGTCTACGGCTTTGTGATTTTACTGGTGAGTCTTGTTAGAATATCCCCACACTGGCAGCCCCTCGCAGCCTTGATGATCTACCTTGGCAGTGTCTGGATCTCTGTTGTTTACCTATCGTTCTTCTGGTTGCAAGTCATAACCCCCTCTTGGTCGGAGCTCCTGGTACAACTCTACTACGTGTTGCAGGCACTGTTCTCTCTTTTCCTGGTGGTACTGCTGCTTACCCAGGAGGAGGGGTCACCCTTTATGGTTAGGCCCCGACTCATCAATTTTGCCGGTTCTCTTGGAACACTGGGAATCCTGGGTTACCTCGTGGGTATGACGTTGATCTTGCACCGGGGTTTTTCTATCCCGCCCAATGAAGTCATGGCGCAGGTGAATCTCTACGGGGTGCTTGGGTTGGAGATGTTAGCCCGCCTGAGACGGCGAAGACAAGGAAAGGAATCTGCGGTATGAAGCAGCGTGACACATTTAAACCCTTGTCCTATTGGGACAGGTACATTGCCTATCAGTTGGAAACTCGCCTGCCCAAGTTTGAGGCCAAGGCCTGGGCGGATGACACGGCGCCCAAGCATCGGCGTCGTTTACTTTACAGCATCTTCCGGGAGAGATTACAGCTGCTCATTGCGCGCTATTCGCGTGGTGATGGTTTGAGTGTGCTGCGGGCGGAGTTTCCCACCGTTGTGCAAGCACTGGTCGATTATCACGCACAACCCGACCATGAACCTTACGACTTTGACTACTTCGACGGTTACGTGCGGGCGTTAGGCTTGGTCGCGCTGGGGATTTTGCTGGAGACAGATGACGGTACCTTTGCACGTCTGCTGCATGAGATCAACCAGTCAGGACGAGATGCCCTATTTGACCGATTGGTGGCTTTGCGCCAGGATAATGCATCTTCGATGACTGTGTTGATGTATCCAAGACCCTACCGCCCGCTCTATGCGGCTCCGGACGCATCCACCACGGTGCGCCCGACCTTGCTGGCCGATTTTGTGCAGCAGTATTATCCCGCCATGAAGGGTGTCTACTGGCACAACACTCACCGCCGCGACGATGTGGGTTTCTTCGGCTACTGGTGTTTTGAACTGGCGGCCTTCGTCCACGAGTTGGAATGGGACGACGAAGCATGCTTGCCCAGTCCCTATTATCCCCGCGCGTGGCGGGCGGATCGTGGCACGCTCTGAGCCAATCACACCAAAAGGAGGATGGGATGACCGTCTACCCTGATTTTTTGGCTGCCCACGGCCCTCCGACACAGGTACAACCCGTGCCAACAGAAGCCGTCGAGCACTATCGAGGCCGCTTACCTGACGACCTGCTGACCTTCTGGCAGGAGGTGGGCTGGTGTGCCTTCGCCGGGGGATTGCTGTGGC
>JBNGDR010000137.1:0-6146 GCA_049975685.1 Anaerolineae bacterium | reverse complement strand
CATCAGGCCCTATACCCTCGGTCTGTAGTAATTCAACAATCGCATCCGCCTGACCAGGATTACCCGCATCCACAAGAACGTTCCCACTCTTGCCGCGAACCAGAAAGACACTGGTAAACCCACCGGGGGATATCTGTACGACCTCTTTCATTGTCCTCGCGCCTCCGGGAAGATCTATGACATGCCCATCACCCAAACAAATATCCAAGTCTTCAATGGCTCAAGTATGATGCAGAATCCCACTAGATCAAGTTAGGATGGAAGCAAAAAGCAGAGGGCCTCGATCAGCCGCATGGCGGCCAGAATACGAGGCCCTCTGATGAGGGGAAGACGGATCGAAGATCCTTCACGTCAACTGCAATGAAACTCTCCTAAACTACTTGTGGGGGATGATGATCCAGAGCACGATATAGGGCAATAGGCCGGGAAGCCCCCCAGGAATCAGGGCTATGAGAAACGCCAACCGGAACCAGAAGACGTTGATCCCGGTAAACTCGGCCAGTCCCCCGCAGACTCCGGCAACGATCCCGTTCTGCCGCCGAAGCTTATGTCCATTTGTTGCCATTGTAACCTTCCCTCCTTGTTTGATCTGATTGATACGAAATGGGAAACATATCGCGTTCCCTATCTCATATTACGCAGATCGAAGCCCAAGGTTGCAGATCAGACCACCTCTGCGAGGTAAATCTCAAAGGGTGCGATGGTCAGACGATCCAGCGCCTCCTCGTCTGCCTCCCGATCACGGCTGGAGAAGATCAACCGGGCACGTTTTCCTCGCTCACCCAGATCAAAGGAGAGAAGGTGCTCCTCATCGAAGAAGTTCAGTATTACAAGGACCGTCTGTTCGTCAGTGAAGCGCAGGAAGGCGAAGTAATCCTCAGCCTCCCCATGGAGATCGGTGTAATCGCCAGCGACGAGAGCCGGGGTCCCACGCCGGACCCGCAGGATCCGCCGGTAGAAATTCAGGAGTGAGTTCGGATCGGCGTCCTGTTCTGCCACGTTCACCCCTTCTTGATAGTTGGGATTCACCGGCAACCAGGGGATGGATGCCGCAGGGCAGAAACCGCCATGGGGCGCGTCGGCCCACTGCATGGGGGTCCGGCATTTATCACGACCCGACTCGGCAGCTTTCTGAAGAGCCTCCTCGCGGGACCTGCCGAAGACATCGTGGTACAGGTGGTAATACCAGAGGGTCAATAGGTCACGGAAACGGGTCAGATCGGTAAAGAGATAGTCGGTCATCCCCACCTCCTCACCATTGTATAGGAAGGGCGTTCCCTTGAGTGTGAGCACCAGAGCCAGTGATAGACGCGCCAGATCATCATCGTGCTCACCATCCCCATAGCGGCTGTAGACGCGGGGAGCGTCGTGGTTGCCCAGCGTATTGCAGGGCCAGGCCCTCTCGGGCAGAGCTGCCAGTCGCTCCCGTTGATTGGCCCTTATCCAGGCGGGGGTAAGCCTATCAGTGCGCATAAGGGGGAAGTTGAAAGCCATGTGCAGCTCGTCGCCACCCTCACCGTAGTAAGAAACGTCATCCGTCTCTCCCACCAGCACCCGGTCAGGATATTCGTTAACGAGGGCGCGAACCTCTTTGAAAAGCTTGTGGATTCCGAGCTGGCGAAGCTGATAACGATAGATCTTATCCCACTGCTCGACAAGAGCCTTGTTGGTAGTTTCCCACCGCACCGTCTCGGATTCTCTCAAGAGATCTTCCTGGGTGAAATCGGCTTCATGATCGGGAAAATCGGGGTGCTCGAAGATGGTATCTATCGCATCCAGCCGGAAGCCGTCCACCCCCATATCCAACCAGAAACGGATGGCCGCAAAGACCGCGTTCTTTACCTCTGGATTCCGCCAGTTGAGATCTGGTTGTTCCTTGAGAAAGAAGTGATAGTAGTACTGCCCCGTCAGAGCATCGTACTCCCACGCCGGTCCGCCAAAGGTGGAGGACCAATTGTTGGGCGGTCCTCCGTCCTTTCCATCCCGCCACACGTACCAATCACGCATGGGGTGATCGCGGCTCATGCGCGAAGCGCGGAACCACGGGTGGAGATTAGAGGTATGGTTGAGCACCAGATCGATGATCAAACGAATGTCACGGCTATGAGCCTGATCCAGGAGGATCTTGAAGGTCTCCAGTGAGCCGTACTCCATCGCCACACCCGTATAGTCGGCGACATCGTAACCACAATCAAAGAGAGGAGAAGGATAATGGGGTGAGAGCCAGACGGCGTCGATGCCAAGATCCGCCAGATAGTCAAGCTTTTCGATAATACCGTGGATATCCCCGATGCCATCGCCGTTTCCGTCGGCGAAACTGCGTGGGTATATCTGATAGAAAACAGCCTTCTGCCACCATTGCAGATTATTCATACGATACTCCTTTTGTGAAGAAATAGACAGATCCTATTCTGGCTTCGCTCGGGGAGGCCTCTACCGGGAATTCACACCTTTCGCGGATGATCTACGGCGCGTTACGAGGAAGATACTCAACAGCACAAGGCCAATGCCGACAAATCCGAGCACGCCGGGCACCTCTCTATAGATGAACAGACCGATGAGCACACCACTCACCGGCTCTAACAGGGCCACGATACTCACCACCTGGGCACGCACCCACTGGAGCCCCAGGAAATAGAGCAGATAGGGCAATCCAAGGGAAACAACGCCCAACAAAATCAGCCCCGGAAGATTAGGGACTACCTCAGTCCAGGTGATGCGTAGAAGGCCAGGCAGCGCGATAAGGGCAGCGATGGCCGTTCCCCACCAACCCTGGATCAGGCCGTTGACCTTGCCACCCAGGAGCCGGCTGAAGAGCATGGTGAAGCCGAGCGTCAGACCGGAGATAGCCGCCGCAACGACGCCCAATATCGATTCCGGCGCCAGGTGGAGACGTGTTGGCTCTACAACAAGAACCATACCCACCATCGCTAGCATAAGACTCACCCAGGCGAAGCGAGGACGCGCCTCCTTGAGTAGCCAGGGCGCCAACAATCCTACGTAAATAGCCGAGGTGTTATTCAACAGAACCGCATTCGCCGCCGTCGTGGCGCGCACAGCGTAGACGTAGAGGATGGCGGTCATACCCAGAGCCAGCCCAAGGCCAATGAGATATTTGATGGAGCTACGATAGGCTCCAAAACGAACAATGGCAGGATAGCGCAACGCCAGGAGCGAGAAGAAGATGAAGGCTGCAACGGCGCGGAAGAAGGCAATGGTCAGCGCGTCCAATCCCTGTATGGCGCGCGCAAAGACGATGGCCAAGCTGAAGCTCACGGCACCTGCGGCCACCAGAGCAACACCTAACCAGCGGGGCGGCAGGTTTGAGAAGGTTGAAGCATTCAATTTAGGTCCATCCATGAAACACGCAATGCCTCCTTGGACATGGTCGATTGTAACCCGTTGAGGGCAATCGGTCAATCCCAGTTGTGGCCGGTCTCCTGACCGAGCCACACCCACTACTTGTACGGCTACGGTCAGGAGCATATCCTGAAAATAGTGAAGGAACCGGCCCGAGTTTCTCCCCAATAATCCGTCTTACACCTCACCCAGTGAGAATTGACAGAAAATACTTGTGTACTATACTGAGCTTAAGTTTAGCTGAATGGACTTTACTTCAGAGATTTCGAAAGATAAACTATGAGCTACAGTGAACGTGTACCTGCCGCCGAACGGACCCTCCAGATCCTGGAGTTGCTCTCCACCACATCTGAAGGGTTGGCCGCAGGTGAGATCGAGATGGCGCTGGAAATACCACGTAGCGCCCTCTTTGCCCTGCTCAATACGCTGAAAAATATGGGCTACATCCAGCAAGACGCACCCCGGCGACCCTACCGGCCGGGACCGCGCTTGCAGGCTTTGCGCATACCGCGGCCCGTGGGCACGACGGCACTGACTCAGGCCTTCCACGAGGAGACAGCCACACGTACACCGGAAGAAACGCTGGCGCTGGTGATCATGGAGGGTACAGACGCTCTCGTTGTGGCTGAGGCCCCCTGTGAAGCAGCGGTGCGTGTCGTGCTCCCCCCCGGCAAACGACGGCCGGCCCACAAAGATGCAGCCGGTATCGTTCTCCTGGCGGGCCTCCCACAGACGGCCCTCGATCACCGTTTTCCTGCCCAGCCTGCCGATATCCCGACTCTCTTGCAGGAGACCCGCCATCAAACCGCTGCACAACTGGCAGAAGAAGGACTTATCAATCTGGCCGTCCCCGTGTGCCCCGACGGCTACCAGCCGGAGGCGGCATTGACGATGGGGATCCCGACCTTCCGCTGGTCGAAGGCGCGGGGTGAGAGGTTGTTACAATCCCTGCGCGAGACGGCTGCCCGCCTGTCTCATCGTCTGGGCGCCCTGACCTATCAACCCTACAGAATGGCAAGCGTGTCCCGCTTTGGGCCGAGCAGGGCCATGGAGGCCGATGAATTGAAGCGCTTCCTGAATGGTCCCTGGGCCGCGCGCCTCGCCTGTGTCCGTCCCGATGGCTCACCCCACGTTGTCCCTGTCTGGTACGAGTGGCGCGACGACACCTTCCTCGTAGCAGCGTGGCCCGGCTCCCTCTGGGCCGGTTACGTGCAGCAAAAGCCGGCTGTCGCCCTGACTATTGACGAGCCCTGGCCTCCCATGCGACGGGTATTGGTTCGGGGACAAGCCTGCCCCCTGCCCTCGGGTGGCGCTGAGGGACATGCGGTGAAGAACTTAGAGACTCTTTACCGGCGGTTGAGCGCCCGCTATCTGGGTCTAACGATCGAGACGATGCTACCAGGCGAGGGATGGCAGGCCTTCGAGATTGTGCCAGAGACTGTGGTGGCGAGAAAACAGGTGGAGGAGGCAGAGATCTCATGAAGGTCTCTCTTTGTGATGTCTCCAAGGTCTTTGAAGATGGGCAATCACCGCTGGCGGCGCTGGCGCCTATCACCCTGGAGATCTCCACCGGCGAGTTCATCGCCTTCATAGGACCCAGTGGTTGTGGCAAATCCACGCTGCTGCGTCTCGTGGGCGATCAGATCAAGCCGACGAGGGGACACATTCTTCTCGATGGATCGCCCCCCTCGAAGGTCCGCGCCCGAAAAGCTATCGGCTGGATGGCGCAGAGTCCCGCCCTTCTTCCCTGGGCATCCGTACTGGAAAACGTGCGATTACCTCTGAAGATCAATCAAGAGCATAGGCGGCCGGCTCCCTCACCGGAGACGTTGCTGGAGATGATGGATCTCTTGGACTTCGCACCCGCCTATCCGCGAACACTCTCGGGCGGGATGCAGCAGCGGGTAGCCCTGGCTCGTACTCTGAGTATTGGCGCGCCGCTGTGGTTAATGGACGAACCTTTCGCAGCACTGGACGCCCTCACCCGCGAAGCTCTCGCAGACGAAGTGCTCCGCCTCTGGCTGGAATTCCGACCCACCATCCTCTGGGTGACGCACAACATCGGTGAGGCGGTGCGCCTTGCCGACCGCGTCGTTGTCCTGACAGCACGCCCGGGCCACGTCCGAGCGGTGGTGGAGATCCCCTACCCCAGACCCCGTGACACGACGGCGCACGAGATAGCGTCGCTGGTACGGAAACTGCGAGAGTTGCTTGGCAATAAGTCTGTAACAGCGCCTTCCCCCTCCATATCCCGGAGGCTACCGTGCAAGAGGTAGCTGGGAGAGAAGAAATCGCCCGGACGCAACGGTATTTCGATGTCCTGGAAAGAGAACCATCATATGGCGACCTTCCGTGGGATATCCTCTCCATTCTGCTCATCCTCGGAATAGCGCTGGGTGGATGGGAATTGGTGGTACGCCTCCGCAATGTGCCGGTCTATATCCTGCCTGCACCCTCGGTCGTCATGACAACGCTTATCAATGATGCCGACCTATACGCTAACGCGGCACTGGTCACACTGGAGGAGGCACTTCTGGGATTGGCGCTGGGCCTCACTGTAGGCATCGCTGTTGCTGTGCTCATCACCTATTGGTCGCAGTTGGAACGTGGCGTATTGGCACTGGCCATCTTGGTCAAGGCCACACCTATGGTGGCCATAGCTCCCCTGCTCATCATCTGGTTTGGCTTCGGGATTCTACCCAAGGTCATCATCACCGCTATCCTCACCTTCTTTCCTGTGCTGATTAACGTGCACAGTGGACTCAAGGCCGTGGACGAATCAATAC
>JBNGDR010000136.1:0-6170 GCA_049975685.1 Anaerolineae bacterium | reverse complement strand
GGAGCCTTGCAGCCTGTGGCCGAGATGGCGAACCAGGCCGCGATTCAGGCTGACCTGTACATCCGCACCGGCAGCACCGGGAAGCCCGAGAAGCAGTCCATCGACATGGTTCTGCTCACCCCCGAGAATGCCTGTCAGTACACTCTGTTTGCCCCCAACGGCAAAACCAGTTGTCCGTAGGTACTCTTGCATCTTGAATCCTGAAGTTGTGCTAGTAACGGTGTAAGAACACGAGGTAGTGGGCGGACTGAGTAACCGTCCGCTACCTCTGCTTTTGTTAGCAACCCTTTGAGAAAAGGAGGAGGCAGTGAAAGGTACAAAATTGGCAGTTATCATCGGCAACCGTGACTTTTTTCCTGATGCGTTGGTGACCGAGGCGAGACAGGATATTCTGGCGGTTTTCCATGAAATGGGTATCGAGTCTGTCATACTGGCGGAAGAAGACACCAAGCTGGGCGGCGTTGAGACGTGGGAGGACGCGAAAAAGTGCGCGGCCCTGTTCAAGGCCCACGCTGACGAAATAGATGGCATTCTGGTGGTCTTGCCCAACTTTGGTGACGAGAAGGGTGTGGCGGATACGATCAGGCTTTCGGGCCTTCAAGTACCGATTCTCGTCCAGGCCTATCCGGACGACCTCGGTCAGTTTAACATCGAGAGGCGGCGCGATGCCTTCTGTGGCAAGATATCGGTCTGCAACAACCTGCGTCAGTACGGCTACCCTTTCTCGCTCACGGAACTGCACACGGTTTCCCCCACCACAGCTAGCTTCAGGAGCGATCTGAAACAGTTCGTCGGTGTCTGCCGAGTGGTGAACGGGTTGAAGAACGCGCGGCTGGGCGCAATAGGTACGCGTCCCAATGCCTTCATTACCGTCCGTTACAGCGAAAAGCTGCTGGAGGCGTACGGCATCCACGTATGCACGGTGGATCTTTCCGAGATCTTCGGCGCGGCGGACAAGCTGGCCGACGGTGATCCCCGGGTCAAGGCTGAGCTGGACAAAATCAACGCCTACGTTCCGACCGGCGGCGTGCCGTCATCGGCAATGGTCAAGATGGCCAAACTTGGCGTTGTCCTGGACGACTGGTTGGCGGCCAACGAGATAGATGCGATGGCATTTCAATGTTGGGACTCGATCCAGCAGAACTATGGGATCAATGCCTGTGGACTGATGAGCATGCTAGGCGACAGACTTATCCCCAGCGCCTGTGAGGTCGATATTGCCGGCGCTGCCGCGATGTACGCTCTGCAACTGGCCTCTGGGACGCCCAGCGCGTTGGTAGACTGGAACAACAATTATGCTGACGATCCAGATAAGTGTGTACTGTTCCACTGTGGTAACTGGCCCAAGAGCTTTTATGCCGGCGACGTCGAGATGGCTTACGCAGACGTCCTGGCGACGACGTTGGGGAAGAAAAACACGTACGGGGCGCTGGCGGGGCGCGCGCCTGCTGGCCCGGTGAGTTTTGCCCGCATTTCAACCGACGATGTCAACGGCACGATTCGAACCTACGTCGCCGATGGCGTGATGACGAGCGATCCCTTGGATACCTTCGGCAGCCGGGCGGTGGTGGAGGTGCCGGGGTTGCAAACGCTGTTACAATACGTCTGCAAGAACGGTTTTGAGCACCACGTGGCCATGAACGCCTCTCACTCAGCGGAAGTTCTTGCTGAGGCGTTCGGTACCTACTTGGGGTGGGATGTGTATTGGCATCGGGAATAAGAACGAGACTGTCGCTATTGTGAATAGCTGACCATTCGCCAAATCGATCAACGAAACCGGTTCTCCCACTTGTGAAGTGGGCTTGCTAGGTCAGAGCGTTTGACCAAGCAAAACACCGCATCTTGGATTTCGTTTATCGCGCGCCCACCTTCTGCTGGCGCTTGCCCACCTCTTCCACGTACTCCAGCGACTGGTGGCGGAAGTAGGTGTTGTAGAGGTCAGCGTAGTGACCGCCCTGGGCCATGAGATCGTCGTGGTTGCCCTCTTCGATGATTCTACCTTCACGCAGCACGATAATACGGTCCACGCTGCGCACCGTGGAGAGACGGTGCGCGATGAGGATGGAGGTGCTCTGCTCCAGGATGATCTCCGTCGCCTCCTGAATCTGCATCTCGGTGAAGGGGTCGATGCTGGCGGTGGCCTCATCCAGGATGAAGATGGCCGGCTCCTGTACCAGCACTCGTATCAGCGCGACGAGCTGGCGTTGTCCCATGGAAAGCTTCCCCCCACGCTCACCTACGTAGGTCTGGAGACCTTCGGGCAGGGTCTTCAACCATTCGCCATCGCCGATCTTGTGAGCGATGCTCTTGATCTCCTCGTCCGTGACGCCCCGGCGCCCGTAGCGGATATTTTCCATGACGGTGCCGGTGAAGAGGAAGGGCATCTGTGAGACAATGCCCAGCTGTTCGCGGTAGTCCTGGAGATCCAGCGTGCGGATGTCCCGGTTGTCCACCCGGATCTCGCCCCCCTGGAATTCGTAGAAGCGTGCGATGAGTTTGGCGATGCTGGTCTTGCCCGCACCTGTGTGTCCCACCAGTGCCACGCTCTCCGCCGGTCGGATGCGCAGGGAGAAGTCCTCCAGCACCTGCTCCTGCTCCGTGTAGCGGAAATTCACGTGGTCGAAGACGATCTCCCCCTCCATCTCTTCCACCGGTTCCTCACGTCGCTGCTGGACCGTGGGCTCGGCGTCGATGAGGGCGAAGATACGCTCGGCGGCCGAAAGACCGCCCTGGAATTGGTTCCAGAAGGCCGATAGGCTGATCATGGGGAACCAGAATTGATCGAGGCTGCGGACAAAGAGGTACCAGTTGCCCACCGTGATGGTGCCGACCGCCGCAGGCAGACCCCCGAAATAGACGAGGATGGCTGTACCTATGCCTGAGACTGCGTTGAGCACGGGGAAGGTAAGCGCCAGCGCGTAGCCGCGTCGCAGATTCACCTGGTAGGACTGCCGGTTGACGTCGCTGAACTCATCGTAGATCTTGGCCTCCTGGCGGAAGTTCTTGGCGACGCTGATGCCCGTTACCGCTTCCTGGATGGCGGCGTTGACCTCGGCCAACACCTGGAAGCCCTTGCGGGTGACCCGGCGTGCCAGACGGCGGAAGCTGAGCGCAATGATGACCACCACCGGAACCATGGCGATCAGTAGAAGTGTGAGGCGCCACGAGACACTGATGAGGTATCCTAGCAGGATGATAACCTCCAGGACCCGCCCCACCAGGTCGGTGATGAGCTGCACGACACGAGCGAACTCCTCGGTGTCGGAGGTTATGCGGCTGATGATGCGTCCCGAGCGGAACTCGTCGAAGAAGGACATGTCGTGGCGTACGGAGGCGGTGAAGGCATCCGTACGTAGCCGGGCGACGATGTCCCCGATCACGTGGGCGGTGACCCGCCGTCTGATCCAGTTACCGCCCCAGTTGAGGACGCCGTAGAACAACATGAAGGCCACCAGTCCCAGAATGACGTCCAGCCGGTCGCGGTTTTCGACAAGCAGATCCAGGGCTCGCGATACGAGCACCGGTTGTAGAGCCGCGACGATGGAGAGCACCATGATGGTCAACCCCACACCGATCACGCGCTTGCTGTGCGGTTTGAAATACTGGACGATGCGGCGCAGCAATTCGCGATCGCTGTATTCCCGGTCGTATGCCTCTCGATCTAGTCCGTGAAAGAAACCCATGGCTCCTGCTCCTACTCGTACCGTGCGAAGATGTCGCGGTACGCTTTGGACGTTTCCATCAGATCTTCGTGGGTTCCTCTCGCGACGAGCCGCCCCTGGCGCATGACCAGGATGAGATCGGCCCAGCGGATCTGGGAGAGGCGGTGGGTGATGAGGAAGGTCGTCCGATTCGCGGCTGCTCGCTCGATGGCCCGCTGGATACGATCCTCCGTCTCGCTGTCGATAGCGCTCGTGGCGTCGTCTAGAATGAGAATGGCGGGGTTGGTTAGAAAGGCGCGTGCCAGGGCCAACCGCTGTCGCTGTCCGCCGGAGAGTGTGGTACCCCGCTCACCGATGACGGTGCCGTATCCTTCCTTGAAGCCGAGGATGAAGTCGTGTGCCTGTGCTGCCTTGGCAGCCTCGACTACCTCCTCGTGGGTGGCGTCGGCATTGCCGAAGGCGATATTCTCCTCGATGGAACGCGAGAAGAGGAAGATGTCCTGCTCGATGATGGAGATCTGCCGCCGCAACGCCTCCAGGTTCCAGTCCCGAACGTCCACCCCGTCAATGAGCACACGGCCCGCATCCACGTCGTAGATGCGATTGATGAGCTTGGCGATGGTGGATTTGCCCGTGCCCGTCTGGCCCACGATGGCCACGGTCTGTCCCGGTTCTACCTGGAAATCGATATCTTCCAGCGTGAGACTCTCCTGCTCAAGGTCGCACGACTCCTCGGGTGCGTCGTAGCAGAAGCTCACATTTTCTAAGGTGACCGCGCCCCGCATGGGCGCATCATAACCCGCTACGTTCTGACCGAGTTCCGTGCGGGCGGTGATAAGTTCCAGAAGCCGGCGCGCGCTCGCCATCCCCGAGGCTACACGGGAATAGGCGAACTGAGCCGTCCACGTGGGGAAGCCGAAGAGCAGCAGCAGTCCATTGAAGGCGATGACGTCTTTGATGGCGATAGCCCCTGTTCGCATAAGCAGCAGGCTGTGTAACAGGCCCCCGGCCTGGAGCAAGCCCAGCAGCAGTAGCGGCAGGAAGCGGGCCTCGATCTCCGCCTGTCTCACGTAGGCACTGCGCCACGTGTTGATGGATTCCTCGAAACGGTCGGCCTCGTGCTCTTCCTGCGCTGCTCCCTTCACCGTCTCGATGCCCTCGATGGCCTCCGCCAGGTTCGCGTTGACTTCCCCGAACTGGTGCCGGACCTCCTCGGCGGCGGGCCGAAGCTCGCTCAGATAGTGCCTGACCACGAAGCCGTAGGCCGCCAGATAGATGAGGGGGGTTAGGATAAGCTGCGGATGGATGGAGGGCGCAACGACGAGGGGCATCAGGATAAAGTTCGCGGAGCCGATGACCAGGTTAAATCCCGGGTTGAACATCATGTTAACCTCGCGAACGTCGTTGGTTGCCCGGGCCATAAGATCGCCTGTGGGATGGGAGTCGTGGAAGGACATACTCTTGCCGACAAGACTGACGTAGAGCTCGTCACGAATATCCCGCTCCAGACGCTGCCCCAGCGTCTCGCTGAAGATGTTACGGGCCATTTGGAGCAAGAGGCCCCGTATTACCTGTGAGATAATAAGGATCCACGTGACGCGCCGAAGTGAGTCGAGGAGGGGAGGTTGGGCCTTGATAGCGTCAAAAGCTTCCCCGATGAGGATAGGGACCACCGCGGCGAGAGCCGCATTCCCGATAGCCCCCACCAGCACGCCCAGGATCACAAATTTGTATTTCAGGGCGTGCGATGCGATCCAGCGTCCCGCACTGCTGCGGTTGGATCGCCAGCTTTGTTCGATGGTGAATTCGGCTTCGCTCATGGTCCTCTCTCTGCAAAACTAAGGCAGTCTAGCCATTTTACCCCGAAGGGGAGGATCGTCAAGATCGATCCCTTCGAAGCATGCTCCCCCCTGTTTTCGTGGTGCGTGGCTATTCCACGCCCTCTGGGTGAAGTTTGACCAGCTCCACCGGCTGCCCCCGCCCCACCGTATCCCAGCGGACGGCGGTCTCGTAATCGACCTCGGCCACGTAGACCGGTTGATATTCACCCTGCCGCACCCTCTCCAGCCAGATATTGGCCTGGTAGCGGCTCATGGGTACCGGACGATTGAAGAGCATGAAACCCAGGCCTCCGTCGCTCAGACCCGCGCAATCGGCTGCGTAGGCTGTCTCCCACGCATAGGGCTGCCCCGTCTCGTCCTCACCCGCTCGGCGGATCTTGAACCACGTTCCGATGTCGCTACAGTCGATGGTGGCGAAGTAGACGTCAGCCTGGGGAACGGGCGTGGGCAGATCGTAGGCGGTTCTTCCCGCCTGGCGTACACGGATATTGGACATCATTCTCCCCCGTCCGTATTGACTGGCTATGCCACTCATGATCATCTCATCCGTCGTTTCGTAATCGGCCGCGCCGGTTACCGCGATGGCGGCGGCTGTGAATAGTAGCATTCCTTTCATCTTTTCTCCTCCTCTTATCTGGCAACAAAGTCGCCGGAGCCTAGGCTCCGG
>JBNGDR010000135.1:0-6195 GCA_049975685.1 Anaerolineae bacterium | reverse complement strand
AGCACATTGAGGGCGGCTACGAGTTCGCCTACACTCCCCACATTGGGAAGGCGTGGCTGTGGCAGACCTCAGGGCACCTGGAGTTCTTCCGCGAGAGCATGTACTCCCCCATGAACGTGGATGAGCAGGAGTACTACCTCAAGCCCATGAACTGCCCCTTCCACATCCTCATCTACAAGACGCAGCTGCGCTCTTACCGTGATCTGCCCTTGCGCTGGGCGGAGCTGGGCACCGTCTATCGCTACGAACGGAGCGGCGTGCTCCACGGGTTGCTGCGCGTGCGCGGCTTCACCCAGGATGACGCCCATATCATCTGTACGCCGGAACAGGTAGAGGACGAGGTGCTGCGCGTGCTGCGCTTCTCCCTGGAGATGCTGCAAGCCTTCGGCTTCGAGGAGATCCACGCCTACCTCTCAACCCGCCCGGATAAAGCCGCCGGTGAACCCGAGCGCTGGGAGCAGGCTCAGGTGGCGCTGAAACACGCCATCGAAACCGAGGGGTTGGACTACGAGGTCGACGAAGGTGGTGGCGCCTTCTACGGCCCCAAGATCGATCTCAAGATCGAGGACGCTCTGGGGCGCGAATGGCAGTTGACCACCATCCAATTCGACTTCAACCTGCCGGAGCGCTTTGATATGACCTACGTAGGTGAGGACGGCATGGAGCATCGGCCCTACATGGTGCACCGGGCATTACTGGGGGCGCTGGAGCGTTTCTTCGGTATCCTGGTAGAACACTACGCCGGAGCCTTCCCTGTCTGGCTGGCGCCGGAGCAGGTCCGGATCATACCCATCGCCGACCGGCACATCGAATACGCACGCGAGGTGGAGGAGACGTTGCGGAAGGCACATCTACGTGTGAGCACCGACGCCTCATCCTCGCGTATGGGCGCCAAGATCCGTGATGCGCAGCTGATGAAGGTCCCGTATATGCTCGTGGTGGGCGATCGCGAGGTGGAAAACGGCACCGTCGCCGTGCGTCTTCGCAGCGAGAAGCGACTGGGTGCCATGCCTGTCGCGGAGTTTCTGGAACACGCTGAGAAGGCCATCGAGGAGCGGGCGCTGGAGTGAGCACTTTGTCAAACACCGCCGGCGAAGATTTCTCCGGCGGTGTTTCTCCATCTTGTCTCCGACACCCGACTTCTGTGCTGGAGCGGATTTGAACCACTGAAGAGTCTCCGGTGATCGATTCTCCTTGAAGCTTCGCGTTGAAAGAAGCGTACAATGTCACTTTGGAAAAGCTGGCAAAATCAGTATAATGTAACCTGGGCTGTGCCCTATATCTGAAGCGCGTTCCATCCGTAGATTGACGATGAGTGTTACACCCTAGCAACGAGGTGAAAGTATGAGTGAAAACCCGAGCGCGGTTCCCGTAAAGGTAGATCAAGAAAAGCTCTCGACTGAGGAACAAGAGGCCCTGGATGAGATCATCGCCGCCAACCGGGATAGACCCGGTGCGACGATGCTGGTCCTGACCCTGGCCCAGGAAAAGGTAGGATACATCTCCCGACCCATGCAGCGTTACATCTCCAAAGAGTTAGAGGTTCCGCTCAGCAAGCTCTACGGTGTATTGACCTTCTACTCTTCCTTCCGCATGGAACCCATCGGTCGGCACAAGATCGACGTCTGCCTTGGAACCGCTTGTTACGTCCGGGGCGGGCCCTCATTGATTGAGAAGCTTAAGCAGCTGCTGGAAATTCAGGTAGGAGAGACCACCGAGGACTCACGCTTTACACTGGAAGTCTGCCGCTGTGTAGGAGCCTGTTCCCAGGCCCCTGTGCTCATGATCGATGACGACATCGTTGGTCGAGTCGATCCGTCCAGATTGCCGAAGATCCTGCGGAAATACGAGTGAGGCTCTGGGGAGGCCATTCCGAGTTGGCGAGATGACCGTTTTTCGAGATCTCTCCCAGCATATACTGGATATCTTCGAGAATGGCGTCAAAGCTGGCGCCACGCTGGTGCACATTGACATTGAAGAGGATTTGAAGAACGACCTGCTGTCTATCACTGTCAGGGACAACGGCAGAGGGATGGATGCAGAGATGGTCCGACGTATCTCCGATCCCTGGATCACCACCCGTAAGACGCGGAAGGTGGGATTAGGCATTCCCTTCTTGAAACAAACGGCGGAGATGTGCGGGGGCGACTTCGAGATCCAATCGAAGGAAGGCGAGGGTACTATCACCCGCGCCGCCTTCCAGCACAGCCACATCGATCGGCCCCCTCTGGGCGATCTGGCTTCAACAGTTCTCTGCGCCATTGTTGGATATCCGCAGGTGGGGGTTGTCTATCACCACGAGGTCATCCCCGCTGAAGCCAACTCTGGGGAAGAAGGGCGGGAGTTTACACTGGACACACGAGAGATCCGCGAGGTACTGGGAGAGGAGATCCCACTTTCGGACCCGGACGTTCTGCGCTATTTGCGAACGACCTTGGAGGAGGGTCTGCGGCCATTGGGAGGAGAAGCCCGTTCCGCAGGCTGACGCGACAGAGGTATCAACCACTGGTTTGAAGGAAATTTCAGGTAAGAGGAGTGACAGGATGAAGAGTTTAGAGGAACTGCGAAAGATCAAGGAACGCGCTCTGGAACGCCGCAAGCTGTCCGGCGAGGGTGCACAAGCGCGCATCACCGTCGCGATGGGGACTTGCGGTATTGCTGCGGGTGCTCGCGAGACCATGAAGGCCATTCTGGACGAGATGGAAAAGCGTCAGATCACCGACGTGGTCGTTACACAGACGGGGTGCATGGGGCTATGTGAGTACGAGCCCCTGGTCCAGATTCAGGTGGGCGAGGAGGAAGCGGTCACGTATGGCAAGATCGATCCCTCCCGCGTTCCGACCCTCATCGAACAACACCTGGGTGAAGGTGAACCCGTCGAGGAGTGGCAGGTCAAGACCGCCAAGTAGAGAGGGAATCCCCTGTAAAAGGAGGCTTTATGGTATACCGCGCACACGTTTTGGTCTGTGGGGACCCCGCCTGTGTCGAGAAGGGGGCGCGGGAGGTGGAGGAGGCGCTGACCAGCAAGATTCGTGAGTTGGATCTTGAGGACGAGGTCCAGGTCATGGAGGTCAGCTCGCTGGGACACGACGACGTGGGGCCCGAGATCGTTATCTATCCCGAGGGCAGCCATTACGTTGATCTGACGCCTGCTGACGCAGAGTACATCGTCGAGGAGCATCTCCTCAAGGGACGGCCCGTCGAGAAGTTGATGTACGAGGAGCCCCCCAGCGAGCCCCTTCCGCCGCCCTCCGATAAAGAGGTGCGGGTGGTGTTGGATAACATCGGGAAGATCGACCCTGAGAGCATTGAGGACTACATCGCCATGGACGGCTATCTGGCGCTGGCTCAGGTCCTCAATGAGATGACGCCAGAAGAGGTCATCGAGGAGATGAAACGCTCCGGTTTACGCGGTCGCGGCGGAGCTGGCTTCCCGACCTGGTTGAAGTGGTCTTTCGCCCATAAGGCGTCAGGCGAGCGAAAATTCGTCGTCTGCAACGCCGATGAGGGCGATCCCGGCGCATTCATGAATCGCCGCGTCCTCGAGGGCGATCCTCACGCTGTACTGGAAGGTATGATCATCTGTGGCTACGCCATCGGCGCTCAGCAGGGTTATATCTACGTCCGCGCCGAGTATCCCATCGCCGTTCATACGCTGCGCGTCGCCATCAGCCAGGCCCGTGAATATGGCCTGCTGGGCGAGGATATTTTCGGCTCCGGGTTCAACTTCGATATTGAGATTCGCATGGGTGCGGGAGCCTTCGTATGCGGCGAAGAGACCGCGCTGATGCAATCGATTGAGGGTAAACGGGGTATGCCCCGTACCCGTCCCCCTTATCCTGCTGCTTCAGGCCTCTGGGGATGTCCAACCAACATCAACAATGTGGAGACGTTGGCTAACGTGCCCAAGATCCTCCGCCGTGGGGCAGATTGGTTCGCCTCCATGGGAACAGAGAAGAGCAAGGGCACCAAGACTTTCGCCATCTCGGGTAAGGTCAAGCGCACCGGCCTCGTTGAGGTGCCACTGGGCATGACCATCCGGGAGATCGTCTACGACGTTGGCGGTGGCATCCTTGACGACAGAGAGTTCAAGGCCGTGCAGACGGGCGGCCCCATGGGTGGGTGCATCCCCGAAAAATACCTGGATCTGCCTGTAGATTATGAGAGTCTCGCCGAAGTAGGCTCCATCATGGGTTCGGGTGGCTTCGTCGTCATGGACGAGGACACCTGCATGGTGGATATCGCCCGCTTCTTCCTGGAGTTCACTCAGGACGAGTCCTGTGGGAAATGTGTCCCCTGCCGCGTGGGTACGCGCCGGATGTTGGAGGTACTGAATCGTATCTGCAACGGTGAGGGGCGACCGGGCGACATCGATACTCTGGAGGAGCTCTCAGAATACATTCAGGCTGGATCACTATGCGGTCTGGGACAGGGCGCGCCGAACCCGGTCCTGAGCACTCTGAAGTATTTCCGTGATGAGTATGAGGCCCACATCTACGACAAGACCTGTCCGGCAAAGGTGTGCAAGGCTCTCATTGAGTACAAGATCGATCCGGATATTTGCATTGGTTGCACCCGTTGCGCCCGCAACTGTCCGGTGAGTTGCATCAGCGGGGAGCCAAGAGAACCCCACGTCATCGATGAGACAATCTGTATCCGCTGTGGCATCTGCAAGCAGGTATGCCCGGTGGACGCGGTGAGTGTAGAGTAAATCCCCGGTTATGGGAGGCAATATGAGTCAAAGCGTAGTTGAACGTGTGAGAGAGGTTGTTGAACGCTATGGTGGTGATAGAGAGGCACTGGTGGAGATCCTCCGTGACCTGAGCAAGGAGGCGGGCTACCTGGATCGCGAGACCCTCGCAGTCCTGGCAAAGGAACTCCGCATGCCGGAGAGCAAGATCTTCGGCGTCGCCAGCTTCTACACCATGATCGATGTCGAGCCCCAGGGCAAACACGTCATCAAGATGTGCCAGGATGCCCCCTGCCACGTCGCCGGCGGGCGCGAAGTCTGGGAAGCCCTGGAACACGAGCTGGGGATCCACTTCGGTGAGACGACCCCGGACGGGACCTGGACCCTGAAACCGACGAGCTGCATCGGACTGTGCGCCGTGGGGCCGGTTATGATGGTGGATGACGATGTCTACGGTAACTTGACACCCGATAAGATCCCCCTCATCCTGGCCCGCTATCGCGAGGATGCCACGGCAATCGATGAGGTAGCACCTGAACCGCTGGGAGGTGAGGCATGATCCGCGCGCGTGTGTTGATTTCGGGTGACCCTCTGAGTATGTCCCGTGGCGCCGAAGCCACCAAACTGGCTATCGAGGCGGAGCTTGTCTACTACGGGCTGGAGGATGAGGTCCAGGTGGGATACATTGGTCAGGTAGATCGCACCGATGCCCTCCCTCTGGTGGTCATCTATCCTGAGGGCACGAAGTATGGTCCGGTGACCCCGGAGGATGTGCCTTTCCTGGTTGAGGAGCATCTCTACAAGGGGCGCGTGGCCGAACACCTGCTGGCGCCACCGGAGATGTTGACGGGTGAGATTGCTCACCTGCCGGGGCGCAAGGGCGCCACCTACGCACAGAAGCGGGTGGTGCTGAGGCGGGCCGGATCCATCGATCCCACCAGCATCGAAGAGTACATCGCCGATGATGGTTACTTCGCCCTGGGGAAGGCCGTGACCGAGATGGAGCCCGAGGAGGTCATAGAGACGGTCAAGGCCTCCGGTTTACAGGGAAGAGGTGGAGCAGGTTTTCCCACGGGACTGAAGTGGACCTTCGTGGCGCAGCAGAAGGCAGATCAGAAATACATTGTGTGCAACGCCGACGAATCGGAACCGGGCACCTTCAAGGACCGGTTGATCCTGGAAGGCGATCCGCACGCCGTGCTGGAGGCCATGGCCATCGCGGGCTATGCTGTGGGCGCAAACGAAGGTTGGATTTATATTCGTGGCGAGTATGAGCAGGCCAAGGAGCGTCTCCACACGGCCATCGAGCAGGCCGAGGAACTGGGGCTGTTGGGCGATAATATCATGGAGAGCGGGTTCTCCTTTCACATCCACATCCACGCCGGTGCTGGCGCGTACATCTGCGGTGAGGAGACGGCACTTCTGAACAGCCTGGAGGGTCAGCGGGGCACACCTCGCATTCGACCACCCTATCCTACCATCGCCGGTTACCATCAGAAGCCGAC
>JBNGDR010000134.1:0-6240 GCA_049975685.1 Anaerolineae bacterium | reverse complement strand
GGGTGCTGGTAAGAAGGTGCTTGCCCGTGAAGGGCATGACCGGGGGGCGATCTATCAGAATACCTGCCTCCACTCTTTGCCCAGGACGGGAGACCCTATCCGGTGGCTTGGTCATATTGACCGCAGCGTTTGCTTTGTCGTATCGCCTGGGAACAGAACCAACCTCAACGGCAGAAGGTGTGTGTGGGGGCTGTCCTGCAAGCGTCATGTTCAGGGGCATTCCGGCATTGGAGAGCCGTGATTCCGTGTATAACAAAAATCCGAAGATAAGGAGGGAGAAGGCAGCGAGAGTCAGCATGCTCAGAAGAAAAGCGGATTCACGGTCTGTTAAATAACCCACCACGTAAGATAGCACCGTGCAGACAGCCCCAGCGACGAGCAGTGAACTGATGAGTACGCTTGGATTGGTCATGTCGGATGTCCTCTCTCAAAATCATTATATCCTTAAGCCGCAATCTGCACAAATGGCAATGGTGGGAGGTGTGGGTTGCTTTTCCTCCTCGCCATTCCGTGGTACGCTGAGTATGGAAAGCGAGTACGAGAGGATCTCAAAGATGGACTCTTCTGCCCGACTGAAATCCAAGTTCCTGGGTGGCATGGTGGGTACGGCACTCGGTGACGCCATTGGCGAGCTGGCCTTTGCCACCACTACCGAGGAGGCGCTCCGATCCCGTATCGCACAACAGCAGATTCTCGTTTACACCGACGACACCGCCATGGCCCTCGGTCTGGCTCAATCGTTGGTGGCTCGGGGGGAGATCGCTCCCCAGCACCTGGGTGATACCTTTCGCAGGAACTACCGGCAGGAGCCCTGGCGCGGTTACGCTCCAGGGCCGCCCTCCCTCTTTCGCCGTGTTGAGCAGGAGGGGGTGACCTACACCGAGGCCGCACGCCAGATCTATGGCGGGGAGGGCTCCTTCGGGAACGGCGCTTCCATGCGCATCGCGCCTGTGGGCCTCTTTTTCCACGACGCCGATGATCTATACGAGCAAGCGCGCCGTTCAGCCACCGTTACCCACGCGCACCCCCTGGGCGTCGACGGTGCCGCTCTCCTGGGTTGGACCATCGCGCAGGTGGTGGACCTTGACCCGGAGGAAGATCTTCCCCGGGAGAAGCTCGCGGAGGGTTTGATGGGCTTTGCGAGGACGGAGACCTTCAGGACCAGGTTGCAGGAGATGGTGAATCTTTTGATCTCTGACGTTCCACCCCGTGAAGCGGGACGCCGGTTGGGTCCCGGTGTAGCGGCCCACGAGTCGGTGCCCTTCGCCCTCTACGCCTTTCTGCGCCATTATGACTCTTTTGAAGATTGTCTCTTCTGTGCGGCGTTGAACAGTGGCGACCGGGACACCGTGGGTGCTATGGCCTGTGCTATCTCAGGTGCTTATCTTGGCGTGGAAGCCCTCCACAGGACCTGGAGGGCAAAGCTGGAAAATCGGGAGCGGATCGAAGCATTGGCCCTCGATCTCTGGGAACGGACCACGGAAGGGTCCGATGGTAGATGAAGGGGTCTAACCCGCGCCGGGACCCGGGGCTTCTTGGGGGGCTTTTTCTGCTCTCCGCCGCGACGTTGCTCTTCGAGATCGATCTCACACGTATCTTCTCCGTTGCCCAGTTCTACCACTTCGCCTTCATGATCCTCAGCCTGGCGATGTTGGGCTTCGGCGCCAGTGGGACGGTGCTGGCACTCTTCCCCCGCTGGGGACGGCGTCGTCCCCGGCGGACGCTCGTCTGGCTGGCGCTGGGTCTGACCGTCACCACCGTTGGCTCTTATACGTTGACCAATCTTGTCCCCTTCGACTCTTTCAGTATTGCCTGGGATCGCCGTCAGCTGGCGGTGTTGGTTCTGCACTATCTCGCCCTCTCCGCTCCCTTTTTCTGCAGTGGTGCCGCTCTGGGTCTACTCTTCGACCTGCATACCGGCGCGGCCGGCCCTATTTATGCCACGAATCTCGGTGGTTCGGCGGTAGGTTGTCTCCTGGCGCTGCTGGTCCCCAACCGGATAGGTGGCGAAGGGGCCGTCGTTCTGGCAGCTCTACTGGGGAGCGTCGCGGCGCTTGCCTTTGCCTGGGGCCGTGCACGCCTTCGTGTTCTATCTTCAGTGGCGCTGGCCTTGACCTTGCTCTGTGCTCTCTTGCTCGCTTTCCTCCCGGCTTTCCTGCGCCTGCGTCTTTCGCCCTATAAGGCGCTCAACTACGCACTCCAATACCCCGATGCTGAGGTTGTCTTCCGGGCGTGGAACAGCTTCTCACGCGTCGAGCTCGTCGCCAGTGGGGGCATCCGCTCGTTGCCGGGGCTCAGCTATCGTTACCTGGAGCCACCGCCACCCCAGTGGGGGGTCTTCGTCGACGGTGACGATACCAGTCCCGTGCTGCGCCTGTCCCTCTCCTCCCTGGAGAGGCCCGCAGCCGAGCTCGACTTCACCGGTTTCCTGCCCGATGCCATCGCCTACGATCTGCGTCCCGGTGCCGACGTACTGGTCTTGCAGCCCCGGGGTGGTCTAGCCCTGTGGTCGGCTCTCGCCGAGGGTGCGGGGGAGGTGACTGCTGTTGAGCTCAATTCTCTCGTTATCGCGGCCGTCGATGGTATCTATGATCATCCTGACGTGACCACCGTTGTGGAGGATCCGCGAAGTTTCGTCCGTCGCACGCGGTCTCGCTACGAGGTGGTGACGCTCGCCCTGACGGCGCCTTACCGGCCCGTGCGCTCGGGGGCCTACAGCCTCGCCGAGGATTACCATCACACCGTTGAGGCTTTCCATGATTATCTCAACGTCCTTGAACCGGAGGGGCTGCTGGTGGTGACTCGTTGGCTCCAATTACCCCCCAGCGAATCGCTGCGCACCTTCGGGCTGGCAATCCGGAGTTTGGAGATTCTCGGGGGCGATCCGGCTTCTCAGATCGTGGCCTTCCGGGGGTACGCTACGTTAACCATCCTGGTCAAGCGGAGCGCCTTTCTGCCGGATGAACTGAGGGCTCTGCGCGAGTTTACCGCCGACCGTGCCTTCGATCTCGTTTACGCACCAGGGATGGTGTACGCACCAGGGATGGTGTACGCGCCAGGGATGGTGGCTGAAGAGGCCAACCGCTATAATGTTCTTGAGGAGCCTGTATACTACCAGACCTTTCACGATCTCCTCCAGGCCGAGGATCGGGCTGCTTGGTACGCCAGCTATCCCTTCAATGTCACGCCGACCACGGATAACCATCCCTTCTTCGGCCATTACTTCAAGTGGACCCAGGCCAGACAGGTGATAGAAGAGCTGGGCAAGACCTGGCAGCCCTTCGGCGGCGCAGGCTACTTCGTGCTCGTAGCGTTGCTGACTCTGGCACTCGGTGCCGCTGTTCTTATTGTCTTGCTACCTCTGGTGGTGGCCCGCTGGTTGAGACGGGAGGAGGGGGCACGAAGATCGAACGGTGGCTCCATCTTGCGTGTAGGGTTCTACTTTGGTTCGCTGGGTTTGGCCTACCTCCTGGTGGAAGTACCCCTGATGCAGCGCTTTATTCTTTTCCTGGGCCATCCCACCTACGCACTGACTGCTGTCCTTTTCGCCATCCTGCTTTTCTCAGGCGTGGGCAGCATTCTATCGGATACGATCAGGTTACGGTGGGCGCTGGTAGGCCTCGTCATGCTGGCTCTCGCCTACCCCCTGTTGCTGCCCCTCCTCTTTGCCACGACCTTGAGATTTCCCCTCTGGGCGCGGCTCCTCGTCGCCGTGTTGACGTTGGCCCCCTTGGGTACCCTCATGGGGGTGCCCTTTCCGGCCGGACTGAGGCGTTTGGAAACGCACGCCTCTGTCCACGTATCCTGGGCCTGGGGCGTAAATGGCGCGACCTCTGTCGTTGCCTCAGTCCTGGCTGCGCTCGTGGCCCTGTCTGTTGGCTTCCGGTGGGTGCTGGTGATGGGCGCTCTCTGTTACATCTGCGCCTGGCTGACCGTACCTCAGGGTGGGGGATTGGGGCCGGGTGGCGGCGACTGACCCTCCCCGGTGAAGGGGACGAAGGCAACGCCGCCCAGGTTCTCGGCGATTAGCTCGCCATCCTGATCTTTGGTGAAGCGCCACAGTGTCTGGTAGCCGCCCGGAGGCCCAATGGGAATCACCAGTTGCCCCTCCGGTTTCAACTGTTCCACCAGCGGCTGGGGCAGATGATCGGGGGCGGCGGTGACGATGATGGCGTCGTAGGGCGCGTGTTCCTCCCAACCGTAGTAGCCGTCACCCTGTTTAACATGCACCTCCGTATAGCCCAGGGACTCCAACCGTTCGGCCGCCTGCTGGGCCAGCTCCGGTATGATCTCGATGGTGTAGACCTCGACGCCCTCGATCTCGGCAAGCACGGCCGCCTGATAGCCCGAACCTGTGCCGATCTCCAGGACCTTCTCTCCGGGGTGGAGCTCCAGCAGCTCCGTCATCCAGGCGACGATGAAGGGCTGCGAGATGGTTTGGCCGTAGCCGATAGGCAGAGGGTGATCGTCGTAGGCTGCATCCTCGTACCTCTCCGGGACAAAGCGGTGGCGTGGCACACTCCGCATCGCCTCCAGTACCTCTGGATCGGAGACGCCCCGGATCACGATGGTGTTCTCTACCATCTGTTCGCGTTGCTCGGTAAAGGCGTTCTCCCCATCACTTCCTGGGGCAGGGGTCGCGGTGTCCAAAGATGTAGGCGTTGACATGGGCGTAAGGGGCGGCGAAGCGCACCCACTTGTCAGCACGAAAAGGGACAACATCAGGATCAAGGCTAACTTGCGCATGGTTCCAGCCTCCTCTCTTCACGACTGCTGTAACTCTATTATACAGGAGGTTGCAGGGAGTCTGAGGGGCGAGGTCTGAATGACGAAGAGCAAGTGACCGAATGTGGGGCGCGAGAATCGTTGTCATTTCGCCCTAGCGTGTTATAATAGCCCGGCATTCGGCCTTTGGAGGTAGAAAAGCTATGCAGACGTACTTGAATATCGTACAGATTATCCTGGGGGTCGTTCTCGTCGTTCTCATCCTCTTTGAGGTACGCAGCAGCGGGATGGGCGGCGTCTTTGGTGGCACCCAGACGAGCTTGATTCGTAAGCGCCGAGGAGCCGAGTTGTTGCTCTTTCGACTGACCATCGGCGTTTCTGTAGCCTTTTTCGTGGTGGCAGTTGCCAACGTGCTCGTCGCGGGCTAGATTCTTCTCGAAGATGTTGGACGGAGGTTGGAGGTTGGGCCGGGAGCACCCCGGAACCTCTTCCCTTCGTCCTTTTCTTTGTCACTGACTCCCTGATCTTATGTTCCGTCGTATAGGCTGGCAGGTGTTGCTGGTGGGCGCCGGCTTCCTGGTTGCTGCCGGGATGCTGGGCTATCTTGCTGCAACTTATACCACCGAGTTCCGTCCGGCGCCGGGTGGAACCTACGTAGAGAGTGTGAGTGGGTATCCTCAATCTCTGAACCCCTTGCTCAGTTACTATAACGACGCCGACAGCGACGTCTCTGCCCTGGTCTTCAGTGGGCTCACGCGTTTGAATATGCGGGGTGAGGTGGAGCCCGACCTGGCGCAGGGCTGGGAGATTGATCCTGGCGGGATCACCTATACCTTCCGTATCGATCCCCGTGCCCTTTGGCATGACGGCATGCCCGTCTCTGCCGATGATGTGGTATTCACAACGGAATTACTTCAGGATCCTGATTACCCGGGTCCTCCGGATATCGGTGCGCTCTGGAAGTCTGTGAGGGTAGAGAAGATAGACGAACTATCGGTGCGCTTTATCCTGTCGGAGCCTTACGCCCCCTTCCTCGACTACACGACGGTTGGCTTGCTTCCGGCTCATCTCCTTGAGGACACCCGTGCGACCGATCTGCCAACCCTGGCCTTCAACCGTGAACCTGTGGGTACGGGGCCCTTCCGCCTCACCGATGTGGTGATCGAGGAGGGTCAGATAACGGAGGTGATGCTCAAGCGCTTCCCCCGCTATTACGGCACCTCACCCTATCTTGAAAACGTGGTACTGCGGTTCTTCCCTACAGGGCGTGCCGCCTTCGAAGCCTACCAGGAGGGAATGGTAGAGGGTGTCGCTCGCATCCCTACCGATCTACTGCAACAGGCCTGGGAGACGGAGGACCTTAACCTCTACTCCGCGCCTATGGCCCAGATGACCATGCTTTACTTTAACCAGGCTGTCTCCGATACCCTTTCCTTTGACGATACCCTGATCCGCCAGGCCTTGCTCTACGGTCTGGATCGTCGGGCGTTGGTGGACGAGGTGTTGATGGGACAG
>JBNGDR010000133.1:0-6305 GCA_049975685.1 Anaerolineae bacterium | reverse complement strand
AATCTGACGCGGCTCCTCCACGCATGGGAGCCCCTCTACCGGGCCGAGGAGGTACCACCCCTGGTTATCATCGGGAAACGCGGCTGGCTCACCGGCGAATTCGACGCGGCCCTGGAAGCCAGTCCAGCCCGTGAGGGGGTTCTTTTCACCGGTTACGTCGCTGACGGAGATCTACCCGCCCTCTATGGAGGCGCAACGGCCTTCGTCTTCCCCAGCCTCTACGAGGGCTTCGGGCTACCGCCTCTGGAAGCCATGGCCTGCGGCACCCCCGTCGCGTGCAGCAACACCTCTTCCCTGCCAGAAGTGACCGGCAGCGCCGCACTCTCCTTCGATCCCCTCGATGTCGCAGCGATACGGGAAACACTCCGGCGAATCTCGGGTGATGTCGACCTGCAGGCAGAGCTTCGCCAACGGGGGTTACGTCGGGCGAAGCAATTCTCCTGGGAACGGGCCGCCCGCGAGACCTACTCGATCTACGGGAGTTTGCTAGATCGGTAAGGTGACACAGACCGAAGCCCCTTCTAGAGAACCTTTATAGCTCTCTAGCCATCCCCCGGCGCGGGCGGAATGAACTCCTCCTCGGGAAACTCTGGATCTGGTGGGCGCTTGCCCAATCGGACGGAGAGCTGTTCCTCCTCACCGTTCCGTAGAAGGGTAAGCTGTACCCGATCGCCCGGTTCGTAGTTCATAATCACGATACCCAGAGGGTTCATTTCGGTGACGGCTTCTCCATCGATCTCCTGAATGATATCTCCCGCCTGCAAGCCAGATTCATCAGCGGGGCTCTCATAGACGACGCCTGTGATCTCGGCCCCCTCCTCCACCATGCGGTAGTAAACACCAAGCCAGGGAAGATCGACCTCTTCCTGAGGTGGGAAGAATTCCTCGGGGTCCGGGAAGGGAAGTACCGGGGGTTCTTCCTCCGCATAGGGGGTCTCGAAGCGCCCGGTAAGTCGACGCCCCAGGCCAACTCCGAAGCCCATCAAGCCACCCAAAACGGCGCCTAGAACACAGCACAGAGTCATCACTATCAACGCTATCAAGGTTATTGTAGCCCACTTCCAACCATTGGAACCATTATCATCCATTATTGTGCCTCCCTCGCCATTTCATAGACCCGTTCAAATTCCTGGAGGTAGATTTCTGCAATCTTGGGAGCATGCAAGATCAAAACGTTTTCATCGTTGTCCATAGCCGCGCTCCGAGTAAAATTATACGACCCGGCAATAACGATGGATTCGTCAACAATGATGACCTTGTGATGCATGTTGTAGGGATTTCCGTCCAATAGGAGATCAACGCCCGCCTCTTGAAGTGCCTCCACGTCCGATCCCAGGATACTGGCATTACGTGATTCCACCACACCCTGTACCTGGACGCCCTCCCTAACCTTGTGGTTGAGTGCCTTGGCAATCTCGTCGTCGGTCAATAAGAAGGCCATAAAACGAATACTTGATTTGGCACCTTGCACGATCTCCAGGATCTGTGACTGCACGTCCTCTTCCGGTGCGAAGTAGTTTTCCACCAGAACCCCGCTGATCTCCACGGTCGAATAGGGAGTATTGGCGGGAGACTCCGCGCCGAACTCTCCCTCCAGGAACATCTCCTCAAATTCTACCGTGTAATTCTTCGCTATCGCTTCCGACTCGACACTCACAACGTTGTTGTTATTGCGGTAGGTCCCGTTGATCGTGAGATTCCAAGAGCCGGTCCACACCACCTTTTCATCGATGACAACGAACTTGTCGTGCATGAAGGTCTCACGATCGTCGAAGACAACGGGAATCCCGGCCTCCAGAAGAATAGTAGGACCCTCCTCGTCAGCGTAATCGGTGTCGGTCACCAACCGGACCTGGACATCCCGTGCCTGAGCACGGACGAGTGCGTCGGCCACCCGCTCCAGATCGAAGTCATAGGCAGCTACATCGACACTCACCTCGGCTTCGTCGATGGCCTGGGCTAACTCCGATTCCAGACCACCGGAGTAATCGGCGGTCGTATCAGGAGCAGTGAAAGCTACGCGGATGTTCCCGGATGTTTTCTGTACGGAGCCGCCGCCGAAGAGCTGCTGGCTTGCCCAGACCAGAAGCATGAGAAAGAGAGCGAGTAGGAATTCCTTCCAACCCAGATATCGGCCCTTCTGTTTCGACTTACTATCAGACATCTTCTTCCGCTCCTGCCATGCCCTGCTCCTTCACATCTTCTGAATCAGCAGTCATACTCTCAAGGGTCGTCATGGTCACGTCCGGCTCCTCTGTCTGGGCCTTTGTCTCGGCCATCCGCCTCACCTGATGGCGCAGAGTCTGTAGCCGAGGCGCGAGTCTCTCCCAAGCCTCTTCCTCATCAAGTCCACGCGTCTCCTCCACCAGACAGATAACCTGCTCCTCAGCCCAATCTAGCAGGTGCCGGGCCTCACGGTCGGTCAGATCATTGGTCAAAGCAGGATCGCCAACAATACGTTCCATGGCTCGCTGCTTGCGTGCTTCTATAGTCATCTTCCCTCCTGTGCCCGATGGAGACGGGCGAATGCTTCTACAACCTCATATTGCGGCGGCGTAGGACGGATAAAGGGTCGAACCTCCCGAATAGTCATCCACGCCTGTTCGGGACTCATCCCTGTACTGACGAGGTAAGCCGCAGCCATAGTCGGCGCCCGCCCCACCCCACTGGCACAGTGTACGTAGACACCCCGCCCGGCGGCCCGCTGGTCAGCGATGAAGGCTGCACCCCGTTCCAGATCCTTGGGACTGATTGGGGCATCATCGGGTGTGCGAAGCCAGAGATAGCGCTCCATCTCCACACCGCGCGCGATGTCGTCCGACTCTTCGCGTAGGTTCACCACAGCACTGATGCCTTCTGCCCGCATTAGATCCAATCCCTTCTGGCGGTGTTGCCCCCCCACATACAGTCCAGGGCGGACCTCGGTGATCTCGGGCGCCGAGAACCCCCGCATTCTGCGAAGCAGTTTATCTTTGATCCACAACCAGGTGGGATGAAAACCATGCTCTTTCAACCGCCGATAGATGATATAGAGCAATTTGGCGGGCGGAAAGGCCGACAAACTCTGATGACGTTCAAAAACGGCTTCGTCCAAGGCAATGACCTCCGTAAGATATCAGGGCTCACTCTACCCGAAAAGAGCCGCGGCCGCGTCGTCTGCGTCGCTGGCCTTCTTACCCGCAATCTCACCGTAGAGATCGCGGTAGTCCCGTGTGCGGACGACCACGGGCATGGGGACAGCGTGTCCCAAGATGAGCGCCTGCCGCTTGGTGTCCAGTCGAGCCAACACCTCACGCAATGCGGCCGTCCCGGCGATACCCGAGAAGACGGCGCGGACGTCGTTCTCTTCATCCAGAAGACCCGTGACCCGCGTGCCGATCTGGCTCATCACCTCCGGATCGATACCACTGGGCCGCTGATCAACAACGAGCAAGGTCACGTTGTATTTTCTCATCTCTCGCGCGATGGAACCGAAGATGGTATGGCGAGCAATGGTAGGATCGAGGAACTTATGTGCCTCCTCAATGGTGATGACCAGCGGGCGCGGCTCCTGACCCTGACCACCTAATGATGCCTCCTTGCGTTCTACGTAGGCGTGGTGGATACGGCGGGTGATGTAATTCGCTACCAGGATGTAAGCCTCCAGCGCGCTCCCGTAACGTCCAAACTCCAGAATCACGTTGACGTTGCTGTTGAGATAGTCCAGAATGCGCCCGATGGGGTCGTCGGGTGCCTCTTTCACGAGGAATCCGAAGCGGTGTAGCTGTGATAGTTTTCGCTGGATGGCTCCCAGCGTCCCTTCGTGAAGATGCCCCTGCTCCGTCAAAGAAGCGAGCCCCTCGTCGTGATCCTCGGAGAGCAGACGACGGACCCACTGGCGGCCCAGGCGCCGCCGCAACATGTAGAGGGCGTTGGTCTGCACGTCGGTGAAGCCAAAGAGGGGAGCCAACATCTCCAGATCCTCGGGGTCGAGCTGGTCGTAACCGATGCGCACACTGTAATCAACCTTGCTGCCACGCCGCCGCGACGACTCGGGATCGAGGGTGAAGACACTCACCTGTCCACCATAGAAAAGCTGGCGCAATCCCTTGACGTTCTGACGTGCTTCGTCCTGACTCTTCCAGCCGTACTCGTTGTGCATATCGAAGACCAGGTTGACCGCTGCACTATCCTGAATAATACCCGCCAGCAGCATCCGCGTGAGGAAGGTCTTGCCCGTTCCGCTCTTACCGAAAACTCCGCTCGACCGCTCGACAAAACGTTGCAGATCCAGCGCGATGGGCGTACCCTCCATCTCCAGCGGATCTCCAATGTGAAAGCGTCCTTTTTCCTCAACATCTCCGAAGATCTCGGACACCTCCTCCGGAGTGGCATCGTAGACGCGGGTGAAATGCGCGGGAACGGTCTTCGCCGGACGCACATCACTGGCCTCGTCTAGCACCAACATAGGTGTGATGTGAAGTCGTCCGTAAGTGAGGATACCACGATAGACACGCGCCAGAAAGCCATCGGGATCGTCCGGTGGCGCCTGTTCAATCTCAGGATGGCGCGTCTCCAGCACCACGTCAGTGATCATACCAAAGAAGCGCCGCGCCGTCTGACCGCGAATCACGACGTAACGCCCGACCGCCAACCCTTCAATGAGCCGGTCGGCTGCAAGCTTCACCTCCAGCCCCTTGCTCAGACTCCCACTGACGACGGTGCCTAGTGGCGCATCCGAGACAGGCTTAGGGCGGGGAAACCAACGGTCAAGTTCAGTTTCGGCCATATACCATCCTCCACACAATCATTCACCAGAACGGTCTGAGGATACCATCATTCACCACAATCGCCAGAAGACGGAGTTCACTCCCAGGAAAAAGAGCCAAATCCAGGCGGGATTTAGCTCTTGAGGGCAACGCACCAATCGTTCACTTACCCGCGAAACTCTCCATCACGTCTATGAACTTATCCAACGACCAGCTCCCCTGTACACGAAGCCGCGGCCAGGTAAAACGGTTATCCAACGTCTGCCGGGCGCCCCACTCCGTCGTCACCCCTCCCAGGTATCCTACCGACTCCACCACCCCGAGCACCTGGTTATCGTACTTACCGGAGGGGTAGCAGAAGAAGGTCACAGTGCAGGGTGTGTGCGCCTCCACCGCCTCCTTGATCCCCAGAATCTGGTAAGCCAGGAAGCCAATCTCTCGATTCCGTAGATCGTAGTGGTCCCGTCCGTGTCCCTGGATGCTCATCCCGGCCTCCGCCATCTCATGCATCTGAGCCCAGGTCAGGTAGGGTTCCGCCTCGTAGTGCGCGGGCGTTGCCAGGACAAAGAACTCCCCCACGAAGCCGTATTCTTCCAGAAGAGGCCATACCTCCGTATAATGATCAATATAGCCATCGTCGAAGGTCAAAACAACGGACTTCTCCGGCAGCGGACGCCCCACGCTCAGTGCTTCGTAGAGATCCACCAGCAGCACGGTCTCGTATCCCGAATCGCGGAGATAGACGAGCTGTGCTTCGAACATATCCGGCGTCACCGTCAAACCGCGACGGATGTAATCAGCATCGACGGGCAGATCCGAGACGTAGTGATACATGAGAATAGGAACGTGAAGTTCCTCGGGCGGCGGTGGATAGGTCGGGGTGGGCAACGGAGAGGGTGGTAACGTCGGCGTCTCTATGGGCGAGGGAGGCGGTGTCGGCGTGGAAGTGGGCGTGGGGGTGGAGGTGGAGGTGGAGGTGGGAGTGGATGTCGCTGTCGGCGTCGAGGTAGCTGTGGGAGAAGAGGTTACGGTGGGGGTAAAAGTCTCGGTCGGCACACTGGTGCTGGTGATCAATGGCGCTGACTCGACCACAAAGGCCGCGCCCGATGAGCAGCCAGAGACGAAGACGAGAACAAGTGCTCCCACCAGGAGCGGTAAACGGATATCCTTCATCGAGTCTCCTCTTCTCGCAAATCCCGGAGTTGGGCCACGGCTTCACGGGTGCTACGAAAGGCCAATGGCGGAAGTTGATCCAGGGTGAAGGCTTTCACCTCGGCAGCGTCGTCAGCAGGCCGCAAGGTTCCACCGACGATCCGCGCGTGATAGACGATGATCAAATCGGCCCCATGGTGGTGCTTCGACCCATTCTCCTCCTGTCCGGAGACGAGAGTAAGTAGTTCCACATCTTCAATAACGAGACCGGTTTCCTCCCAAACCTCACGGATGGCTGCCCGTTGGGGTGACTCGTCGTGATCGACGTAGCCACCGGGGAGGCTCCACTGCCCCTGCATGGGTTCCCAGGCTCGGCGCACAAGCAAAATTCGCCCCGCTTCGTCC
>JBNGDR010000132.1:0-6403 GCA_049975685.1 Anaerolineae bacterium | reverse complement strand
CTTCGCCATCAGCGTCTTGCCTGTTCCCGGGGCGCCAACGAGTAGCACACCCTTTGGAATGCGAGCTCCAAGGCTGATGAACTTCTGAGGCTCTTTCAGGAATTCCACGACCTCCTCAAGCTCTTCCTTGGCCTCTTCCACGCCTGCCACGTCATCAAAAGTGACGGTGGGGCGATCCCCGGAGAACATCCGGGCTTTGCTCTTTCCAAAGGACATGGCCTGGTTGTTCACGCCCTGAAACTGACGGATGAAGAGGTAGGCTACAACACCCAGAGCGATGATCCCCAAGAGGGTTCCGCCGATACTGAAAAGCGCGGTCCAATCGGTGGGCTCCTCCACAGCAAAGGATTCCAGACCTTGGAGCGCTTCCTCATCAACGCCAAAGGCTTGTAGCTGCTCTACGGCGGTGGAATCGGGCTCCTTGCGGGCTAATGCCACTTGCCCGGTGTCGTACATAACGTGGATGTCGTTTCCACGTACCGTTAGGCTCTCAACTTCTCCTTCGTTGATCTGCTTGGCCAGTTCCTGAATAGGAAGGTTTGGCCCGCTGCCTCCCTCGGTCACGTAACTATATATTAAGAAGAGGACGGCGACGATTAAGATGATGTAGATGAAGGTACTACTTCCTTGCCTTTTCATCGAACCTCCTAAAGCCCTGCTAGATAGGGCAGTTTTCTCCTAATCCAGCCTTCCAGGTCTCGCTCTTATATGCTGGAAGGCATTACAAGGGAATTATACCACAAAGCCGTTAGAAAATCATTAACGGTTTCGCTGTTGGGTGAGGGACTGTAAATCAGGGAGCAATCTCGACGTTGGTGACGAAGATGCTGTTGTCTTGGACCTGCGTCTGACCTGGGTCTAGCACCTCTAACCTTGCATCTCCAGCGTAGAGTCCCACCCGTATTTGGTAGGTGCCGGCGGGGGCTCCAGATGGAATGAGCACTTGATGAGGATCTATGATGATTTCCTCTGGTCGCCATGTATGGGTGGGGCTGGTGCCATTACCAGGTTCATTATCATCCTGGGCGAGCAATTCCATGTCGAGAGTGAGTAAATGGACGAATACCGTATATGACCGGTCGATGGGTTGGAGAGCACGCCAGCGCAGCGTTACCGGAATATTGTCGCCGGGCTGGAAGGGGATTTGAGGTATCAGTGCTTCTTCCAGGAAGATGTTGTTATTGAGATTGACTTGCAGGGGTATGGTCTGTTCAGTTCCCCCACTCACGGTAAGGGTGACCGTCTCCCCAGCTCTGATCTCGGTATTCGGTGGTGGTTCCTGTTCGAGGATCAGGCCCTTGGTTTCCGTGCTCCATATTTCGCGTTGAACGACAACAAGTCCCTGAACTTCCAGATCGGAGATCACTACATTATTCCGATAACCCACCAGATCAGGTAAGGTGAAGGCGCGCCCTGCCGCAACAACAACTTTAACGGTAGTATTCACGGCAGCCTGGGCTCCGGCGGTGGGTTCCTGTTGGAGGACGGTACCAGGTAGATACTCGTTTGTTTCGCGCTCGCCCTCAACTGCGAAATCCAGATTGTAGGTCTCGGCCAGTCGCTGGGCGTCGGCGGCGCTAAGCCCGACAAGATTGGGGACGCCCACGCTTTCACCGACAGGTGTTACGGTGGGTGTGCCGACAGGTGTGTCCGTAGGCGGCAGCACGGGTTGGGTATAGGCTTGATAAACAAAGAACCATAAAGGCACCAGTCCCAGCACGGCGATAGCAGCCACGCTCCACAGGAGCCAGAGTAGCCAATCGGTTCCTGTCTCCTCGGTCTGGGGCTCTGGCTGTGATCTGGTAGATTGTGGTTTTGCAGAGAGGGGAGTCGTGGCCGCTGCTCGGCCTGGGGCAACGCTCCCTTGTCTTTGAAGCGGGGTCGTGGTCTGTGCTCGCTCTATCTCTGCCGCCGGTGGCTCTGAGCCTTGATGCACGTATTCCTCGATGGCCATATAGAACTGATCAGCGTTACGATAGCGGCGTGCGGGATCTTTCGCCAGCACCTTGCTTACCAGCGATTCCAGACGAGGGGGAACCTGGGGGTTAAAAGAGCGCAACGGCACAGGCTCTTCCTGTAGGTGCTTGGCTAGAAGTTCACCTGTGTCTTCTGCGTGGAAAGGAGGGACACCCGTTAGCATCTCATAGAGGATGATGCCAATGCTGTACACATCGGAAGCAGGTACCGGCGGTTCTCCTGCGGCTTGCTCCGGTGAAATGTAGTGAGGGCTTCCCCAGACGATATGTTCTTTCTCTCCCACAGGTTGTTCCTCGTGGAAGGCCCGAGCGATGCCGAAGTCAGTTACCTTGACGTTGCCCTCGGGGTTCAGTAGGATGTTTTGCGGTTTTAAATCGCAGTGGACGAGGCCGGTTCGGTGAGCGTATCCTACAGCTGTGCAGATTTGTTGGGTGATACCCAGGGCCTCTTCGGCTGTGAGTGGAGCTTCTTCCCGGATTAGCTTTTTGAGATCGGTACCCTGCACCATCTCCATGATGATGAAGGGGGTACCGTCGTCCACGCCGACGTCGTAGATGTGAACGATATGTGGGTGATCGAGACGACCGGCAGCGCGCGCTTCGGCCATGAAGCGGTCTCGGAAATCGGGATCACTGGCGTAAGGTTCCCGCAAAGCCTTAACAGCGACTGTGCGATCCAGGAGGAGATCTCGTCCCCGGTAGACGGTGGCCATGCCCCCCGTCCCTACGAGCTCAATGAGGCGATAGCGGTCGTTCAAGACCTTACTTTCCATGTGATGTTTTTCCTCCCAGAAACGTAGCTATTTTACCCTAGCCTTGCAGAATAGCAATGATAGATAGTGCTTGTCACGGTTTTCACCTGTGTTAGAATAGCTGCCCGGAGCATTGAATGCAAAATCTATACTCATGGTTGTTTTATATCGGGCTGACAGGGACATTGATGCTACTCGGACTGGAGGTCATTCCTCCTCTCCGCAGCTGGCGTAGATGGGCAACTGCAGTTCTTCTAACCCTGATCGCCTTCATCTGGCTGGCTCTTCCTCTGGAGGGCCGGTGGCTTTTCTCTAGCTGGTCACCCTCCGCGGTCCTGGGTGGTGAGTTTATCCTTGACGTGAGTCCCGGGATCTGGTGGTTGGGTTTGACACTGAATCTGGCCTTTGCCGGGATGGCCTGGGTAGGCGTGGTGGATCGAGGGGGAGGGTCACGGGAGCGAGCTGTTCTATCTGGAGCGCTGATATTACCCATATTGATGGCTACCTGGCTAGCTCTTACCGGCGGCTCTCTACTGACAACTCTCGCTGCCTGGGCTATCTTCGATCTGTTGTGGGGAGCCGCAACGCTGATCTCTGGGGGTGATGGTGAGCGAGTGACCTTTGGTTGGCTTCTCCAGGGTGCAGCTTCGCTCATACTCTGGGCCGTCTCTCTGCTATTGCAAAGAGAGGGCGACAGCAGTCTATGGTGGCTTATGTGGCCTTCACCTGCCGTCTCGACTTTGTTGCTGGTAGCCACGTTGCTTCGCATGAGTGTCTATCCCTTTCACATCGGGTTCCCGCATAACGTTGATGTTCAGGGCCCCCTCGCGTTGGTTTCGTCGATGGGACCGATATTGGGCGTGGGGTTGCTATACCGTGTTTTGATGTTACCAGGCAATGGAGATCTTCCCCAGTGGGTTTTGGTCGTGGGTGTGTTTTCGCTCATCTGGGGCGGCTTTCGGGCTTGGAGCGAAAAGGAATCGGGTGCCGTCCTGTGGGGAATATATGCTTTGTTGGGGGGGATCGTCGCTGGTGCGGTTACCGCGATGGACGCGGAGGTGGTGCTTGGCGCATTGGCGGTCTGGTTTGCAGGCTGGGTGCTGTTGCTTCTCTCACGAGGAAGGGATCGGAAGGCCATCGGTTGGGCATGGCCCGGTGGTCTTGCATTACTCTTCCTGATTGGGCTTCCGCCTTCGCCTCTTGGTACTCTCTATCGTTCCGCACTGGCGACAACCGGTTGGATATGGAAGGTTTTGCTGGTTATCGGTTGGACGATGACTGCCGCAGCTCTCTTCAAAGGGGGATCCCGACCCGCAGTGGGTAGCGTCACACCGCCTCGGGCCTGGCAACGAGTAGGATTGGTGGCTGGGCTTTTCTTTCCCATGATGGGGCTGGTGGGCGCCGCCGTACCTGGGCACGAGATCTTCTTCTCATGGCTGGGATTCTTGCTCTGGGGATTCGCCCTGGTGGCTGCCGCGTCCCTGGTCCGCCTGGGCTCCCCGACGCGGCGTTGGTTCCAGCAGGGAAGCGCCCTCTGGGATTCGCTGGATCTACAATGGCTCTATCGTGCATTATGGCGAGGGTTAGAGAATTTATTGAGTGTCGTGCGAGTGGCGGCCGATCTTGTAGAAGGCAGCGGGGCTCTCCTCTGGTCGTTGTTGATTTTGTTGATTATCCTGCTCGTAACGGTGAATAGATGGACCCCATAGTTTCCTGGATTAGTCGTTTCTCCTCCCTGGCGTCTGGACCCGCTATCTGGGGTATCTTCCTGGCGGGGGCCGTCATTTACCTCATTGCAGAGTGGCGTGTGCGTTTATTGGCTCTTCTCGTGCAGTACTTCTTTATCGGGATTCTCTTCGCGCGTCTCTTCAGCGATCGTCCCGAGATGGCGCTGTTGAAGGCGTTGGTGGGTTGGCTGGTCTGCGGAGCCATGTACCTGAGTGCGCGTATTCGTCAGGAGGCTTCAGAAGACTCATCCCTATTTCATTGGTCCGCCGATCTTCCTTTTCGAGCTATCTCTCTGACGATGATGACGGTCGTGGCCTATCTAGCTTCTCAGCGGTACGTATTGCCCTTTGTCTCGGAGGAGCTGTCGTTGGCCTGCTTCTTGCTTGTGGTCCTGGCGGTGCTCTTCATCGGGACGGCGGTGGATGCCGTTGTGGTTGGGGTGGGGGTTTTGAATCTGTTGGCGGCTCTGGATATCTTCTATTCTGCGCGCGATCCGGGTTTGTTGGTAACGGGGTTGCTGGTGATGGTGAATTTGCTGGTGGGGCTCGCAGTTTCCTACCTCACGGTAGTGGAGGTGGACGTATGACCTTACCTGGCCCCGTCCTGATTCTGGGTATACCCCTGGCCATGGCTGTCGTCCTCCAGATTCTCAGGCGGTGGACTACTTTGACCTCCTGGTTGGGCGCGACGACGGCAGCTCTTGTGGGTGCAGGCGTGGCGCTGCTCCCGCAAGAGGAGGCGTGGGGCCTGCCGTGGCTGGGAGGCTTTGAGGTAGAATTGGGGCGTCCCTTGGTGATTCTGGGACGTAGTCTCATTGTAAACCCCGTCGATCGATTGGGGTTGGCCTTCCTGTTTTTCACGACGGCCGGGCTTTTCCTTGTGGCCTGGCGGTTGCTTCCTCACTCGAACTTCTTCCCGATTGGGTTAACAACCCTGGCTCTCCTGTCGGGGGCGCTGATGGTCGAGCAGGTAGTCTATGCGGCGCTCCTGGTGGAGATGGCAGCGATCCTTACCGTCTTTCCCTTGCACGAGCCCGTCTCAGAAGCTATGCTGGGTTGGAGAACAGGGCGAAGTTCCAGTGGTGGGTTGCGTTACATGGCCTACGCCACATTGGCTCTGCCTGGATTGATGATCACCCAGCTATTGTTGGATCTCTTCGCTATCTTTCCCAACGATACGGGACTCTTGAATACCTCTGCTGTGCTTTTGAGTCTCTCCTTTGCTATCCTTTTTGGTGCGGTCCCCTTTCAGAGCTGGCTTTCTGCTGTGGCACGAGATGGCTCTCCGCCGGTGGTGACCTTTATCTTCACGGTTAACTTGGGAGCCGTCTGGTTTATGCTGCTGGATTATCTTCAGACCTACGGCTGGTTGGGGCGACAGGCTACGCTGGGATCGGTTTTCACAGTTCTTGGCTTGCTTATGATGACATTGGGTGGGTTATTGGCCGCGTCACAGCGCCGGCTAGGTCGCCTTGTGGGCTATGCTACGGTGGTGGACAATGGGGCCATGTTGCTGGCCTTGGGAACTGAGCAGGCAGAGGGTATTGCCCTTGCGGCTATGATGCTCATGGCACGGCCTCTTTCTCTGGGCTTGATGACCCTAGGTTTGCAAGGGTTACGAGGATATGGCGCTGGTGATGATAGCCGGGAAGCTGTGAGAGGGGCCGGATGGCATAGCCCCTGGCGGGCTGCTGCTTTCCTCATAGGCGGAATATCACTGGCGGGTTTTCCCATCTCTTTGAGTTTTGCCGCTCGCTGGGGACTCTATCGCCTTGTGGCAAACCAACAGCTCTTTGTGGGTCTCCTGGCTCTTGCAGGCAGTGGTGGGGTGATGTTAGGGCTAGTAGGTGTTATTCGTGCTTTACTCACACCTCACAATCAACATGGCAACCGACGAATTACTATTGTTGAGGATCCCGTCGTACTGGTGCTCATTTTACTGCTCATC
>JBNGDR010000131.1:0-6446 GCA_049975685.1 Anaerolineae bacterium | reverse complement strand
AGCGCTGGACTTCGGCTTCATCTGGGACGATCCCCAGTGGTACGGGCGCGTTATAAACAAATCTCTGGGCGAAATCCTGGGACCCCATCCCAACTACCACTTCTTTCGACCGGGCACCATGCTCATGAACCACCTCTTCGCTCGTGCCGACGGTACCTTCCCCGTGGTCCAGATGCACGCTTTACAGATCGCCCTGCACCTCCTGAACATCTCTCTGATGGCCCGGCTTATTCAGGCGCTGGGTCTGTTGCGGAAGGGGGCGCTACTCGCCGCCACGGCTTTCTTTGCCCTCTACCCTCTCTCTCATCAGGCCGTGGTCTGGACGGCGCCACAGCACGTCTGGGTCACCTTCCTCATCCTGACAACGGCGAACCTCTATCTAATAGCCCGCCGTCGCCGAAGCAAGATCCTGCTCTTCAGTGCCCTCTTCCTCTACCTGTTCGCCCTCACGATTCAGGAGGGCGCCGTGCAGTTCCTGCCCTTCGTCTTCCTGTTGGAATACCACCATAGGGAGAACTGGAAGCGGACGTGGTTCAGCTCACCACCCTGGTTCTTCACCCTCCTCGCCCTGGCCTACCTCACCCTCTGGTTCCGCGCGCCCAAGGCGCCGGAGCTCACCACCATCGCCTTTGAGCCCCGAGTGGGGCTCTACATCCTGCAAGGGGTGGCCTATCCCCTTCTCGGTGACGTGGGTGGGATCGCCCACCCGTCGCCCCTTCTCACGTTACTCCTCGTCCTCGTAGCTCTCGTTTGGCTCGTCGGCAGCCTGCTCCACCAACAACGGGGGATGGTGCTCATATGGGGGCTGGGTTGGTTCGGTACCCAGCTCTTCTCTACCTGGGCCGGGCTCGACTACAGTTATGCCAGCCTCTGCTCCCGCAATTTCTACCTGGGTGCCTTTGGTGTTGCCCTCCTGTGGAGTGGCTCGCTATTCCCCAGGCATGGGGAAAGGAAACCACTCACCCGCTTCCGGCAGGGATTGGGTGTCCTCCTGGTAATGCTCATCTTGATCCAGAGCGGGCTGCTTATCGAGCAGTGTCAGGCACTCTATCGGGAGGGTACTACCCTCATGCACGACCTGATTGACCTCCTGGAAAAGCACCCCGAGGATGACACCCTGCTCTTTATCAACTACCCGGACCGGTACGCGCCTCACCATCCCCCCTACCCCATCGGCTATTGGGGTGTGACGTTGGCGCCGGTGAACGTACCCCTGCAAGATTTCGCCCTCCTCGTCAGAGAGGAAGCACCTGCTACCTACAGCGTGGTCCTTCCCGCGCTTGATCAGCCCACCCGTGACGTAGGGCCTTACGAGATCAATATGCGGGGCCTGGCCCTCGTTGAGGCCGACCTCTACGAAGTAGCCAACGCGCACGATGCTACCTACATCGTGCGCTACGCGTCCGATGGCTCCATGAGATTGCAGTATGCAGGAGCAGTTCGTTCCTCGTGGATCGACGACGAAGCTACACCCCTGGTCCGCTTCGGAGAAACAGCCGAATTGCTCGACGCCCAGGCGACCCTCGTCGACGGAGCCATCCACCTCCGGCTCCACTGGCGTGCCCTGGGGAAGGCTGCGCCGGAGTATTCGGTCTCCGCCTACGTCAACCCCGTGGACTCCCAGCAGGGCGTCCAGGAAGACGGCGCGCCTGCACTGGGGTTATTTCCTTTCTGGGTCTGGAAACCCGGCGATATTATCGAGGAGGTACGCATCCTCCAACCATCCGAGGGGATCTTCCCACCCGGCGACTACCAGATCTCCATCAACATCTACAACTGGCAGACCATGGTCCGCCTCCCGGCAACCTACCCCGACGGGAACCCCTTGCCCGGCAATGTGCTTGTCTTTCAACAGAATGTGTCATCGGACAGATGATACCCACGGCAGAAGGACTTGCCCTTCTGCGCCATAAGCCTACAATCGGCACATGAACATGAAATCCAATGAATCCACTGCCGATTTGCACCCCATCGGCGTCTCAACCGCGAGCTTCTACCCCCATTATCTCACCGAGGATGCCCTATGTGCGGCTGCAGAGCTGGGCTTTGAGGTGGTTGAAGCCTTCTTGCAGGTGGACGCCGAGTACACCTCGGCCTTCGGAGCGGAGCTGGCGCGCCGACAACGTGCGACAGGGGTCGCCGTGCACTCCCTGCACCTCTACGCCACCTCCTTTGACCTGTGGTCGGCCTATCCACGCATGGTGGAGGAGGTCCGCCATCGCTTCCTGCGGACGCTGGAAGTAGCGGCACAGGTGGAAGCCAGGGCACTCACGTGGCACGGCCTCCGCTACGGCATCGACAATCCACACCTGGTCGAGGCCTTCCTTGACAGTCTGGCCTGGGCCGCCGAACAGGCGCACGCTGCGGGGATAACCCTCTGCATTGAGAACGTGAGCTGGTGCTATCTACGCCGACCCGAGCACGTCGAGATCCTGCGGGGAACGGGGCTGCCTCTGGGCTACACCTTCGACTCCTTTCAGGCAGCGGAGAGCAACACCGAGCCCACCGCCCTCATACGAGCCATGAACGGGCAACTCACCACCGTCCATCTGGCCGATTTCACAGAGACAGGCCCCCGTCACCTTCCGCCAGGAGAGGGGGAAATTGCGTGGCCCGAGGTGCTGGGGGCACTGCTAGACGTGGGTTATGATGGGCCGCTCATCATCGAGGTGGCCCATCTCAAGAGTACAGAGACGCTGGTCCGCGCCCGCGATTTCGTGAAGCGCAAGCTACACGAGATCCTCTGAGTCACCCAGTCGCGCCGCGATCATCCGCCAGCTGCGAAGGAGCTCCGCTACACTCCACGCCTGGGCGATGCAGCCTCGGGGAGTGAAGGGGGGAGCGGCATCGTAGATCTCGCTGACGGTCCCCACCCCGTGATCCGCCAGGTGGAGCAGGAGCGGGCGCAAGAAGGTACCAGCCGTGACGGGATCATCGTAGACCCGCAGGTGGGCCGCGACGAAGGGGCCGATGAGCCAGCTCCAGACCGTCCCCTGATGATAGGCTGAATCACGTTCCATCAGATCCCCACCGTAGTGACTCACGTAGGAGGGATGGTCGGGGTCCAGACTGCGCAGACCGTGGGAGGTCAGTAGACAGCGAGCACAGATCTCGACCACGGCCCGCTGTTGCGGCTCATCCAGAGGGCTGTGGGGCAGTGAGACAGCAAAGATCTGATTGGGCCGTAGGGAAGCATTATCACCATCGGGACCGTCGAGGACGTCGTAACAGTACCCCAGGTCAGCGTTCCAGAAGCGGTCGAAACTCTCTCGTACACGATCCGCCGCCGCTTCGTACTTCCCGTCGGGTTCACCCAGACGACGGGCAAACTCCGCCATGGAGCGAAGCGCGTTGTACCAGAGCGCGTTGATCTCCACCGGTTTGCCGATGCGCGGCGTGACCACCCAATCGTCTACCTTGGCATCCATCCAGGTGAGCTGGAGACCAGGCACACCCGCGTAGAGCAGACCGTCCTCGGGATCAACGTGGATCTCGTACCGTGTACCCCGCTCGTGCCACGCCACGATCTCTTTCAGCACGGGGAAGAGCTCCCGCAGGAGATCATCGGCGGCCTCCTCCTGGCCCTGAGCAAGCGCGGCAGCGTGGTAAGCGCGCAGGGCCTCGAAGTACCAGAGCGTCGCGTCGACGGTGTTGTAACCGGGTGTCTCACCCAACTCGGGGAAATTGTTGGGCAACATCCCCTGGTCGACGAAGCGGGCGAAGGTATGAAGGATACGGTGGGCGACGTCGAGACGACCTGTGAACAGGGTCAGGCCCGGCAGGGCGATCATGGTATCGCGTCCCCAGTCGCCAAACCAGTGATAACCGGCGATGACGGAGCGTCCCTCCGGTTCCTCGGGCAGCTCCCGACGGACGATGAATTGATCGGCGGCAAGCACCAGCTGACGAATGGGGACGGGTGCATCGTCGAAGGAGGCGCGGGCCAGAAGGGCCGCTTCGTGCTCCTGGCGCTCAACGTAGGTCGCGTCGCTGTCGAGACTGGGGGTAGCCTCTGTGCTGGCCACCACGGTCATTGACGCACCAGGCTCCAAGGTGAGCTCAAAGTCACCGACGTAGAGGTTGTCGTCCACTACGTCGGGGCCACGGTAGGCCTCCACCCTCAGGTAAAAATCGCGATACCACTCGTGCTGGGGCCGTACATGTGCCTCCTTGCTGAAGAGGTAAAAGGGCACAGCATTGTCCCGGGCAACGATACGTAACCCTCCCCCCACCGGCTCGACGCGCATCCATTGACCCAAGCCCTGGGTATGGGCGTGATGATCGCGATAGTTCACCAGAGCCTTGAGGGTGAGATGTAAAGGGGTACTGGCTCGTAGCAGTTCGTAACGAACGTAGGTGGTGTTCTCCCCCGGACGCATCCAGACACGCTTCTCCAGAAGAGCATCAGCACAGGCAAAGGTCCAGACGGGCGTGGTCCCGTCGAGACGGAAACGCTCCAGGTACCGGTACCCCTGGGGTTCCACACTCCCGCGTGCCCAATGGTTGACAAAGAGCTCAAGAAGCCGGTCGTCGTAGAAAACCTGCTCCTCCAGCTTGGTGAGCAGGAGAGTACGCCCGAGAGGTGGTTGTAGAGCTGCGATGAGCAGACCGTGGTACCGTCGTGTCAATAACCCTGCTACCGTCCCCGATGCGTAGCCGCCGATGCCGTTGGTCACCAGCCATTCCCGTCGGGAAGCGGCCTCCAGATCACCACAGATCTCGCGTCCGAATTCGAACATGTTCACCTCAATTTAGATTGTACGTTACGCTTACCTAGAATTGTACATCCAGATATCTGAACTGAAAAATCGGGGGGGAGGAAAACGTTACAGGACCCCGCAGGTGATTGCGGGGTCCTGTAAAACTCTAACTCAGAAGCTCTGCCGGGTCAGGTGATGATGATGCTGTTGACCTCTCCGAACTCGTTGGGTTCCTGGGCGTCCGCACCCTCCTCGTTGAACCATTCACCGTCGAGGGTTCGGTAGCGGAACGCGTAGCGCTTTCCGGGCTCCAGGATGACGGACGTGCTATAGGTATGATTGCTGCGGCGGATGAGGGGGTTGGCGTTGGGGTCCCAATCGTTGAAGTCTCCCACGACCGAGGCTCTGGGCGCGTCGTCCGGCAGGACAAACGTCACCTTCACCTTGTCACTGTCCCTGAATCCTTTCCGTTTCAGCATCTTTCCTCCTTTTTGGCTGTGTAGTAAACGGAGGCTATTCTACCATATCCTGAGAGATGTCAAACGCTCCGCTCCCTCCTGCACTCAAGCGACACGCAGCGTAAAGCTGAAGACGCTTCCGACACCCGGTTCGCTCTCCACCCCCACGGTGCCCCCCATCTTCCCTACAATGCGCTTGACAATAGACAGTCCCAACCCGTGCCCATCCACGCGTACCTGTTCCAGCCGAACAAAGGTGTCAAAGAGACGCTTCCGCTCCTCCGCCGTCAGACCGCGGCCGTTATCACGGACCCAGAAGCGGATGTAATCGCCCGATTGGACCAAATCAGCACCCAGTTCTACGCGAGGAGGATCGCCCCCATACTTGAGAGCGTTACTGAGGTAGTTGACCCATACCTGCTCGATCCAGGGCTCGTATCCCAGCACACAGGGCCACGAGTCAGGTCGAGCGATCTCCGCCTCATACTCCTCGCACATCCGTTCCAGTCGGTGGAGCACTTCCTCAACTATCGGCCCCATCTCCAGCGGCTCAAGGTCAACCTCTTCCCGCCGCACGCTGGCGAGCAGCATCAACGAGTCGATGATACCAGACATCTTCTGTCCACTCTGCACGATACGCCCAAGATATTTACCCTGTTCCTCAACAGAAAAATCACGCCCTTTATCCTGAAGCAAGGTAGCGTAGCCCAGGATAAGGGACAGGGGACCCTTGAGATCGTGGGCGACGGTGTGAGCAAAGGCGTCGAGATCCGCGTTACGCTCCTGCAGCGCACGATTGGATCGATTGAGGGCTATCTCCGCCCGTTTCTGGTCGGTGATGTCGACGACGAAGCCGATGACCACCGTACCGGCCTCCATCTCCAGAACGCTCAACCCCACCTCCACGAAGATCTCCACCCCGTCCTTGCGTCGTCCCATCAGATTCAGGCCCTGACCCATGGGACGCTGACGAGGACTCTCGAAGAACCTTTGGATATGGCTCTGGTGCTTGCCTTGAAGGTGGGGGGGTAAGAGCAGATTCACACTCCGCCCCACGAGTTCGGCCTGCTCATAACCGAAGATCGCCGTCAGCCGGCTGTTGGCGGCAAGGATATCGCCACAATCGTCCACGACGACGGCACCCTCGGCAATCGACTCCAGAAAGGTCTGTAAAGAAATGCAGGCACTCCCCGCTTCGGCCTCCAATCCCTGGCACTCCACCTCAATTCGACCTAGAGCAGTCAATGGAGACCCTTCATTCTCAAGATTCTCTACAGTTCCACCGTTA
>JBNGDR010000130.1:0-6524 GCA_049975685.1 Anaerolineae bacterium | reverse complement strand
CCTTCGTCGAAGGTGAGGGAGGCGTGGTTAGCGTGGGCCATCCCCTGGGCAAAGAAGGCCAGGAGAAGGGCGAGGGCCAGTAGGCGGAGCCCGGCTTCCCGTGGGAGGCTCATGGTGCCGGCAGGATCTCGATCCCGGTGAGCGTTACGGAGCTCTCGTCCCCCGATTGTAGCGGAACCCGGGTGCCGTCCGGGCGCTCCAGCGCAATCTCCAGGTAGTAGCTCCCTGGTGGCGTGACGGGGTTGAGGTTGACGTCGAGGTGGGTCTCGACGAGAGTCTCTCTCTTCCACTCGTTGGGGGGATCGAGGTCGAAAACGGTGGGGACGCGCCCCAATTCTCGTCCCCAGACGTTGCCGGTTGCGTCGGTCAGGGGCGCGACGAGGGAGAACTCGGCGTCAGGAGCGTCTTCCCAGCGTTGCCAGTAGGTAGTCAGGTGGATCCAATTGCTGGGCGGGTGGCTGATTTCCTCGGTGGGAACGAGGCGCGTTGCATCCACACTGTATCCCCTGAGGGCCAGCCCATTGGCGAAGCGTATATCCAGAGGTTGGGTGCCCTCTGGCAGTGCATCGTGTCTCCAATCCATGACGTAGCCCAGCAGTTTGATCTCACCGGAGGTAGGATATTGTCCCGTAATCTGCGGATAGCGCGCCTGGGCCGCATCGATGAGCCGGTGCTGCGGCGCGAAAGTCTGATCATGATGTAGCACCAGCCACAGCCTTTCAAAGCCCTCGTACTCCAGTTCATCGTAGAGGAGTTCCGGTGTCATGGGATCGTAGGGAAAGGGGTAGATGGGGAGATCGCCGTCATAGTAGTATTTCAGGACGCGATCCATGTAATCGACGTAGACCACGATGGCATCGCCGGGGCGTTCGTGCTCTTCCAGATAACGGGCGGTGTAGCGCCATTGGGCCCGTTGATATTTTGGCTGGGTGAAATCGCGGAGGTCGGCGCGGGCCATGGGCAGGATCATGCCTGCCAGGAGGAGATAGGCGAGGGGCCGGCTGTAACGCCTCCCGGCTTCTACCACCAGCGCCATTGCCAGTATAAAGAATGGGAACGTAGCGCTTAGGTACTTGGGCGTGAAGACCGATAGGACGTAGGAGGCGGGGTAGAACATAGCGACGGGCAGGACGAGCAGTGCGGCAAGGGCAAAGCCCCATTGCCGTTCTCGACGCCAGGCCACGAGAAGACCGACCAGCAGGATGGCCCCCGTAATGACGGGAATCAGCCACCCGGATGCAAACTCCGGCGGGTGGCGGAAGCCGAATTCGGTCAGCAGCTCGGATAGCAGCTGCGGCAGGGGCACGAATCGCTTGCTGGGGTCGTTCATCTGGAAGCCGGGTAGTACTCTCAGCGCAAAGAGCGCGACGGGGAGATACGGCAATGTGACGAGTGCCATGGTGACAAGGTAGGCTAGCCGGGTGCGCCCCCTCCGTCCGGGGATCACCAGAGCCACGATGCCCTGGGCTGCGATGGCGAAGGCGCCGAAGAAGTGGCTGTACCCCAGGAGGTTGATGGAGATGCCGTAGCTCAACCAGAGCCACCAGCGGTTCCGCTCCAGCGCCATGGTCAGGAGCAGGGTCGATAGCGCGGCGAGGAGTATGTGCAGAGCGTACATCTTCGCCTCCTGACCGTACCAGATGGCGAAGGGCGAGAGGGTGAAAAGCACCAGGGCGACGCCCGCGAGGCGCCGGTTGAACCAGCGACGTCCCAGTTGCCAGAGTACAGGCAAGGTGAGCACCGAAGCAAGGGCCGAGAGGTAGCGTACCGCGAAATCGCTGGGTCCTGTGAGACGGCGCCAGCCCCAGAGCAGGAGGTAGAAGAGGGGACCGTTGTTATCCGGGGTGATGATCATGCGCAGCGCCTCTTCGAAGGGGCGGTCAATGAACCAGACGGCGTAGATCTCGTCGAACCAGAAGGATTGCCAATCGAGGGTGATGGTGCGCAGGGCGTAGGCGAGAAGGAGGGCGCCCAGGGGGATGCCCAGGCGTCTGAGATGGCCCTTCAGTTGCGCTTTTTCCGGCTGCGTACCCATATGCTCGTTATTATAACCAGTCCTGCCATTCCTGCCAGACCCAGACCCTGACGGAATGCGAGCGGTCGGAAGCGCATCTCCACCTCGTGCGTCCCGGCGGGTACAATCATGCCACGAAAGATAACGTTGGTGCGGTGGATGGGAGCCGGCTTGCCATCCAGAAAGCCCTGCCATCCTGGATAGAGGAAGTCGGATAGCACGAGGAGGGCGCGTTCCGAGGTCTGCACGCTGAACTTGACGTGGTTGGGCGTGTAGGCGAGCACTCCGATGTTGCCGGTAGCGGTCTCTGGTCCCTCGATCGAGGGGCCATTCTCAACAACGGCCACGGTGTCAGGTGCAAAGTTGGGATCCAGGACCTTCTCGTAGGCCTCCTCGATGGTGGCGATGGGCTGGGTCCGGTAGACGAGCCAGGCCCGGGGTAGCGCCCGGGTGTTGAGGTGGAGGTCGATCTGGGGATCGTCGGTGAAGACGGGGATGATACCCTCACCGCCGGGCATGGTGCCGCTGGATACGATGATGTACTTCGCACCCAGCAGCCGGTAGGCGGGCGCCCCCTTGTAGGGAATGGCCCAGTAGAACTGGTTGTAAGCGAAGAGCTCCATGGGGTTGCCTGTCCCCTGGGGCACCTCGAAGCCCTCCGCCTGGAGACCCGACGGGGAGATGAGCCCCCGGGCCGAAGCGTCCACGTCGACGCGGAACCAGCCGGGGTCGCTGCGGAGGTAGTCGAGGACCTCCTCGTAAACTGCGCCAGGCTGGCGGGGTTCCGCCTCCGCCAGGGCACCTACAGCGATCAATTCTACCAGCAACAGGCAGATCAACCCGGTGATTACGACACGCCGTCTGTACCTGATTGTTATGCTGAATACAGCAGCCAACAGGAGCAACAGTGCAGCAAAACGTAAGCCGGTCAGAGCCTGAGTACGAGGTAGCCCTGCCGGTACGGGGAGGGTCCAGGTCGGCGCCAGGAGCCATAATCCCGCGCCGAGAGCGAACAGGGTAACGATCCAAACTTTACGATGATGCGCGCGCACATTGATCAGCGCCGCCATACCTGCCGCAGCGGCTTGCGCCAGCACGAAGGAGATCAAATAGATGATGCGTGCCGTCTTCCATGATTCGGCGAACATGGGCAGGCGGGCCAAAGCAGGATATAGTGGCCCCTCGTAGCCCACGGCAAAGAGTGCCGAAAATGCCCCCAGGCCGATGAGGAACCAGGTGCGCCGCTGACGAAGGCCGCTGAGCAGCCCTAAAGCGGCCAAGATAAGCGCTACTGCCCCCACGTAACCGCTTTCGACACGGTTCCATGTGGGCCAGAAGGCAAAGCTCTGACCGTGGAAGTCTGGTGTTATGAAGTCGACCCACATGGCGGCGGGGAACTCGTAGCCACGTCGTAATTCTTGGGGCACGAGTGCTCGCTCTGTCATCGGGAGACGCTCGAACCCGGGGAGGATTGAGGGTGTCGCCAACAGAGCACCTAGCAGCGCTACCAAGATCAGGCGTCCCATCCGTCGTGGAGCATGGCGTATCCCCCCCTCAAGGATCTGCCAGAGTGCATAGAATGTGATGGCGATAAGGGCGTAGAGGGCTGCCTGTCCGTGGCCGGCCAGCACTAACCCAGCCAGTGCTGCACTTGCCATAGGTATGAGCCACGAACGCCGCATGGCGTTGTCTAACCCCAGCAAGACCCACGGTAGCCAGGCCATCACGTCGTTGAATTGGGGATGGCCCAGGTGGACGACGAAAGGGTTGGAGAACATATATGCCACTGCGCCGAAGAGCGCCGGACCCCTCTGTAACCGCCAGATGGGCGAATATCTCAGATACAGGTAGAGCCCCCATCCAGCCCAGAGTAATGAGAATGCTCCCCGTACCAACAGTAGTCGGTGTGGCAGTGGGTCGAACAGAAACAGCGGCCAGTTGAATACGTTGAATAGACCGTACTGTGCCTCGGCGATGATGGGATCGCCAGCTTGCAGGCCCGTGTGCCAGAGTGGGAAGATGCCTCGCCTCACCCAGCGTGCCATATAACTCCAGACGGGGTAGAGCTGGTTGAAGAGGTCTCCACCTCCCTCAGGAAACGTGAATCCGGCGATCCACACAGGCCAGAAGAAAAGGGCTGTCGCACCCAGAAGAAAGAGTAATGCCAGAAGCTCGCCCTTGAGGGGAGAAGGACGAAATGAATGAACGATAGAACGAATGAACGATAGAACGTTGATCCTTCGCGAATGCTCAGGACAAGCTCGCCGACTTGTTGATTTCTTCATTCGCCCGTTGCCTCAATGCTTACTCGGGTCAAAACGACCTGGCTTCCTGCCGCGCCGTGTTTATCATGGCGGGCCCGTAGATGCTTGATCTCTCCGTCCTCCTGCACCGCATATACCGTCAACCGCAGATCGTAATTGCCCGGCGCGGCGTCGGGCGCGATGGTGAGGACCCGCTGTTCGGTCAGTGTCTGCTCTACCTCCCAGGCCGAAGTAGGAGCCTGACCCTCCAGAGGCCAGGCGTCGGATTGGGCGGCCTTCCGCCATTGGGCGTCGATGATCTGCACCGAAATGGTGTAATTCTCATCCATGGGCGCGGTAGCCTCCCAGTACAGTGTCAGGTGCAGATCCTGTCCCGGTTGGATCACGGGTGTGTTCAGGTCGTAGCCGCGCAGCACCATGCCGTCGCCAAAGTGGACGGCGATGGGGTTGGGCGGGCACGGTCGGAGACCGGCCCGAGCTTGGGGGATGAGCGGGATCTCTCCGAAGGCGAAGGTGTCAGCCCCAGTCCCCGTCGTCAGGCGTGCGCCCGTCGTCGCGTCGTAGACGCCCACGGAGACGGTGAGGGTATCGGGTGTGAAGGCCAGCGAGGGCACGCGGAGGACGTACCGCTCGCGCCAGGCCTCCTCAGATTCCAGCCATGTGGTGGAGACCAGACCCCGCTTGGGGAAGCTATCCCGCTGGGCGACGATGCGCTCCCCCTCCCCCAACAGGTGGACGAAGATGAGGTGATCGGTCTCCGTCGGCGCCAGCGCCCGCCAGTAGAGATCTAGCACCACGTTTCCACCAGGACGTACAGCCGTGGTCTCGATCTCGTAGCCTAGCAGCCGGAGGTGTTCCCCATAGTCCACGTTTACGGTATTAGGGATGGCGGTGTTCGCCGGGAGAGAGGGCGGTGGTCGGTAGGCCGGCAGGATCCACGCCGGGAGGGCGGCGACGCTCAGAATAAAAAGCAACAGGGCCGGGGCGACCGTCACAATGTCAATCGCGAGATCGCTCCTTCGTTCTTTCGTTGATTCGTTCTCTCGTTGATTCTTTCTACGGAACCAGCCGGTCAGACCCAGCACCAGCCCCAGAGAGAGGACGGGGAGGGCGGGGAAGATGAGGCGTCCCTGCGAAGCCATGGTCATGCGCGTCCAGCGGATGACGGAGACGAAGAGGGCGGCAGGCCAGGCCCAGGCCAGCGCCCGCGCTGCCGTGAGGGGCTTCCAGTGGAAGGGCCATAATTTCCATAAACCCGTGCCCCCGGGACGGGGGCTGGGAGCGTTGGATGTGGGACGGGGGCTGATTAAGGATGAAGGATGAAGGCGGAAGGATGAAGATGTGGGATGTGGGCTGGAAGCGTTAGATGTGGTCAGCCAGCGCCCGAAGCGTAGAAGCAGGCCGCCGCCAGCCAGAAGGGCCAGGCCGTTGAGCAGGGTGTAGATCCAGTTGGGCATGAGGACGTTCAATCCGCCGAAGTTGCCCCAGTAAGCAGCCAGGAAGGAGGTGCGCTCCGACCACAGCTGGGCGAGATCGGGTGTGAACTCCCGCGCCCCCGCGACGTTGAGGAAGGCGTTGAGGCCCAGCCAATCGCCGTAGAGACGGTAGTTACGCCAGTACCACCAGCCTGCGATCAGAGCCACAGGCGCCGCCCAGACAATCAGCCGTTTCAGGAAATTTAGAAGCCAGCTATCCGTAAGTTTGTGGGGGCGCCCGGACTTTTGCCCCAGGCGTAACGGGGAGACCTGCCAGGAGGTCCATAGGGAGGTGGCGGCCGCCAGCGGCAGGAGTGCCAGGGCACCCTCCTTCGTTAGAATAGCCAATCCTATTGCAACGCCTGTCAGGATCTCCGCTCTGGGGAAGTTCAACTCGCCCTTGAGCGTGCGGACCATCAGCAGGAGGGAGAGAATAGAGAGGGGAATCACCAGGGCGTCGTTGTTGACCGACGCAGTGATGAAGACGTACATGGGCGTGAAGGCGCAGATGACGGTCGCGGCCGGCGCCAGCCACGTGGGCTCGGGGAAGAGGCTGTGAGTCAATTGCCATGCCAGGTAGACGGACCAGCCCCCCAGTAGCACCGAGAAAAGACGCGCCAGGTGCACTGCGAGGACGGTTCCCTGCCACGGGAAGCGCTCTCGCTCCGGATGGTGCATGGCCAGGTTCACGTTGTGCCCCCCCTCGGCCTGGCGACCCGAAGCGGCTTGTGGATTGAATCTATGGACGCTCTCGAAGTCGTCGGTGTCTAC
>JBNGDR010000129.1:0-6560 GCA_049975685.1 Anaerolineae bacterium | reverse complement strand
CATGGTGATAGGCTATGCGCCCGGCACTTACGATCCCGAAGAGGCTCACTACGTTGTCACCGAAGCCGATGCCCACGCCTGGGCAGAGGTCTTTTTCCCCGGTTACGGTTGGATCGAGTTCGAGCCTACGGGTTCACGACCTGCCATGGATCGCTCCGCCGAGGAAGAGCCCATTCAGTGGCCCGAGCCGGAGGAGTCCTTGCGGCCTCCGGCCCCGCCACCCAATCCTTTTATAAGGTATTGGTACCTCGTGCTCTTGGGTCTGGCAGCGCTGGCCGGTCTTGGTGGGATGGTGTGGGCCCAGATCGATCTTTTGTGGCTACGTCTTACCACGTCCGAGAAGATGGTACAGACGCTCTACGGGCGTCTGCGTCGCTGGGGTGACCGGATGGAAGTTCGCATGTTCGAGGGCGATACGCCCTACGAATTCACCGCAGCCATGAAGAAACGGATCGTGAGCCTGGGGCAGAGACAGCAGCAAGGGCGCTGGGTGGAAAAAGGATTGATTGCTATCGAGGAGATCCAGCGTCTGGTGGAGGATTACGTGGCGACTCTCTATTCGTCCCGCACCCTCTCCGACGAGGATCGTGAGGTGGCTATCGCTGTCTGGCACCGCCTCCGCTGGCGATTCTGGCTCATTTGGCTGTGGCGTTATCGTTATCTCTACGATCGTCTCTTTGCGCCACCCACCGAACGCCGAGTCCCTGGCGAAGAGTGGATGCCTCCGACGATGCCGCGGTTCTAGAAATACGGCCTGCGAAGCACTGCATATTCCGTATTGCGTATATCGTATTGCGTGTCATATAACATGCGCAACACCTAATACGCAATTCTCTTTCCCTGCCCTCACTTGATCTCTCGCTCTCACGGTGTACCCTTAGTGTAGAATGAGTGACAAAGAAGCCGTCATCACGGCAGAGACAAAAATCAGCGTGAATCTGGAAGATGCACGGGCGTGGTTCTTCTCCCTGAAGGAACATCCTGAGCGTTACGAGTTCGCTACTCACGATGGGTTCGAGTTCGTACAAGGGGATTTTGGTGAGGTGGGCGCCCGTTTTGAGACACGAGAGCGCTTTTTTGGTTTGAGGATCACATTGCGCTTCGAGCTCACCGAGTTGGATTCCACCCACTTTTGCTTTCGGCTTATAAAGCCGTCATTCCCTATCTGGGGAGCCTTCGTGCTTGAGGACGAGGCTGCTCACATCACCCGTCTCCGCCTGGAGATCGGTGCACTTTCTCCCTTCGGCGGTTTTTTTCTACGTTTCCCCCTGGTGCGGCAGGCGATACGCCGGCAGATCGAGAGGGAGGTGGAACACGTCCGGGCATCCATGGAATCCGTGCTGGGGTAAGGAAAAGGAGTAGAAATGAAGACCAAGAAACACCCTGATATTCTGTTGATAGTATTGGATACCTTACGCGCCGACCGGTTATCCTCTTATGGATATCACCGGAACACCACACCACACCTGGATGCCTTTGCTGAGGAGGGCGTGCTTTACGAGCGCGCCATCTCCCCCGGACAATGGACCATCCCCTCTCACGCCTCGCTCTTCACCGGGGAGTATCCGACGACCCACATGACCACTCAGATCTATGACAAGCACAGCGAAGCACAGCCTACGCTCGCCGAGATGCTCAAGGTTCATGGTTATGATACCGTGGGTTTCTGCAATAACCCATTACTGGGTGTGGTGGCCAATGATCTGGATCGGGGCTTTGATGCCTTCTACAATTATGGCGGAACCTTCCCCGAGCGCCCTTCCATCGGTGATTCCCGTCCTCGGAGGACGGGCAAACTGGCCCAGCGGATGGTGCGCCTTCTGCGTCACATGACGCAACCTGTCCAGGATCTCTTCGCGCGCAGCGACTTCCTCCTGCGTCTGGCTCTCCATCCACGTCTGGTGCCTCTCTGGCGACGCTACATCAATTTCAAGGGGAATTCGGTTCAGTCAGTGCGGGATCTAGTGGGCTATCTTCAGACGCGACAGCGGAAGGGCGCTGAACGTCCCCTCTTCGCCTTTGTCAACCTGATGGAGACCCACCTACCCTTTGGGCCGCCCCGTCGCTTCATACGTAAGTTTGTCCCTTACTATGGTCATAACCGTGAGGCGCGGGCCTTCATGCGGGGGTACAATCACGAACACTATCGCTGGATGGTGCCCCTCCAGGAGCCGCTGACGGAGCTGCAGGATCGGGTGATCAACGACATGTACGATGCCGAGGTAGCCTATACGGATGCGATGCTGCGTCAGCTCTTCGCGTACCTCCGGCAACCTGAAGTGCGCGACAATACGATGGTCATCATCACCTCCGACCACGGTGAGGGGATGAACAACCACGATTTCGTGGGCCACTCGTTGGTGGCCTACGATGACCTGGTTCGTGTCCCCCTTGTGGTCCGCTACCCCCGTCTCTATCCAGAGGGAGTGCGAGTTTCCACCCCTGTCTCGACGCGCCGGGTCTTTCATTCGGCGCTCGAAGCGACGGCCCTGGATCCCGAAGCGGCTTTTGGGGATGCGCCTGTGGACGTCGCTGGGCTGAGCCTGGCCCGCTCGGTGAACGGGGAGCCCGATCCCGAGGGCGGTGTGGTCTTTGCTGAGGCCTTTACGCCCCACACGCTGCTGACACTGATGGAAAACGACGATCCGGAGGCCATCGAATACTATCGCTGCCGCTCCATGCGGCGGGCTGTCTACCGCGAACAGTACAAGCTTATCGAGGTAGGAGACGCACCTGATGAGCTCTTCGATGTTGTCCGCGATCCCGGCGAGTTGGTGAATCTTATGGACAGAGAGCCGGAGGTTGCCGAAGATCTCGATGCGATCCTGAGAGGCTTCGTCACCGAAGCCGAGTCTCGCCGTCCTGCCGAACTGGCAAGTGCCCAGGTCAGCCTGGAAGGGGATCTGGAGGAGCGGCTTCGGGGTCTGGGTTACCTGGGGTAGATTTTTCACGGAGGTGATATTATGCGCATGAGTCGATTGTTCAGCCGGACGTTGCGGGAGTCGCCGTCGGAGGCGGACGCCACCAGTCACCAGCTTCTGATGCGGGCTGGCTTTATCCGGTCTCTGGCATCAGGTATCTATACCTATTTGCCCCTGGCGCATCGGGCGCTGGCCAAGATCGAGGCTATTATCCGCGAGGAGATGGAGGCCATCGGTGGTCAGGAGATCACCATGCCGGTGGTGCATCCGGCTTCTCTCTGGCAGGAAACCGGGCGCTGGTACCAGATCGGCTCGGAGATGGGGCGCTTTACGGACCGGCAGGACCGCGACATGGTGCTGGCGATGACTCATGAGGAGGTGGTCGCCGATCTGGTGCGCCAGGAGATCCGCTCCTATGACCAGCTGCCCCAGCTCGTCTACCAGATTCAGACCAAGTGGCGGGACGATCCCCGCCCTCGTGCGGGTCTCATCCGCGTGCGGGAGTTCACCATGAAGGACAGCTACAGCCTCGACGCTGACTGGGAGGGGCTGGATCGACAGTACCGGGCGCACTATCAAGCTTACTTCAACATCTTCCGCCGGTGTGGACTGGAGGTGCTTGCTGTCACCTCAGATACGGGTATGATGGGCGGGGCCCTGGCCCACGAGTTCATGGTTCTCACCCCCATCGGCGAGGATACATTGATGTTGTGTGATGCCTGCAGCTATGCTGCCAATCGGCAGATCGCCCGTTTTGAGAAGCCGGAGGCCCTCAAAGAGGAGCTGCGCCCCGTTGAGAAGGTGGCGACGCCTGGCGTGACCACCATCGACGATCTGGCGGAGTTCCTGGATATTCCCCCGTCGCGGACGGCGAAGGCCGTATTCAGGATGGCGACGATGGTTGAGGGCCAGGAGGAGGTGGAGCGTTTCGTCTTCGCCGTGGTGCGCGGTGACATGGGGGTGAACGCCACAAAACTGGCCAATCTGGTCAAGGCTCGGGATCTACGTCCGGCGACGGAGGGGGAGATCCGCGCCGTGGGAGCCGAGCCGGGTTATGGCTCTCCCCTAGGTGTGGAAGGGGCCATCGTCGTTGTGGACGACGCCGTTGCCGCCTCACCCAACCTCGTGGCGGGCGCTAATGAATCCGGTTTCCACCTGCTCAACGTCAACTATGGGCGTGACTACGAAGCCGATCTCGTCGGGGATATCGCCGCTGCCGAGGAGGGCGATGCTTGCATGGAGTGTGGAGCACCCCTGCGAGCAGCACGGGGGGTTGAGGTGGGAAATATCTTCAAATTGGGCACGCGCTACACCGAAGCACTGGGCGCTACCTTCGACGACGCCGAGGGGAAAGCGCACCCGGTTATCATGGGCTCTTACGGCATCGGGGTAGGACGGACTTTGGCCTGCATTGCGGAGACGCGCAACGACGAATACGGTCTCATCTGGCCTATCTCGGTGGCCCCCTATCAGGTGCACCTCACCTCGCTTGCGCGGGAGAGGGGGGACGAGGTCGATCTGGTGGCGGAGGGCCTTTATGCAGATATGCACGCGGCGGGCATCGAAGTGCTGTATGATGACCGGGAGGAGAGCGCCGGGGTCAAGTTCTACGATGCCGACCTTATCGGTCTGCCGTTGCGGATCACCGTAGGCTCCCGGGGTCTGAAGAAGGGTGGGGTGGAACTGAAGCACCGCGATGCCAAGGAGCGCTCGCTGGTGGCGCTGGAGACGGTGGTGACACGGGTACAGACCGAGATCAAAACCCTGGAAGCAACCCTTACCGAGCGAGTCGTCGAAGAAGATTTCACGGTGTAGGTTCGACTATCTGCGAAGGAGCGCTGGTTCTGTGCCGAATCTTTAACCATCAACTGATTTCCAGAGGAGGAAAAACATGGAAGCATTGGAAGCAATTCTGACACGAAGAAGTATTCGCAGGTATACGGCGGAGCCGATCTCAGAGGAGACGGTGCGCAAGTTGCTGGAGGCGGCCTGCAGCGCGCCCTCTGCCAACAACCAGCAACCCTGGGCCTTTGTCGTTATCGATGATCGGGAGCTCCTGGATACCATTCCTGACCAGGTGCATCCCTATTCGAAGATGCTCAAGGAGGCGCCCCTGGCAATTCTCGTCTGTGGGGTGTCCGGACGCGAGAGACATCCCGGTTACTGGGAGCAGGATTGTGCTGCAGCGACGGAGAATCTCCTGCTGGCGGCGCACGGACTGGGGTTGGGTGCGGTGTGGCTGGGAGTCCATCCCCGCGAGCAGCGTGTGGAGGGGATGCGGCGTTTGCTGGGTATCCCGGATGACGTAGTTCCCTTTAGTCTCATCTCTATCGGGCATCCGGCGGAGGAGAAGCCCCCCTCGGATCGTTACGACGCTCATCGCGTACACCATAACCGCTGGTAGACTTTTTCATACTTCCGCCCGCCCTTCCGCCTTCATCCTTCCGAAGGGGTTTGTCCGAAGACGGTTGTATGTTACACTGATAGCGACGGCTCTGATGGGGTGACGGAGCCCCGCCGGATGGTAACAGGGCCGCCGATCAGAACACAGAGGATAAGATCACAATATCGAGAGGGGACAACTTGGACGAGAAAAAGAACACTGAGGATCTGGAAGGGAAGGTGTTGGTTTTCAGCGGAACGGCGAATCCGCAACTGGCGCGGGACATCGCCGGTTACCTGGGACTTAAACTCAGCCCCACAACAGTCAGGAAGTTTACGAACGACAATTTCTACGTGCAGCTGGGAGTCAGCGTGCGGGCCAAGGAGATCTTCATTGTTCAACCCTTCTCCCCGCCGTGCAGCGACAACATCCTGGAATTATGCCTTATGCTGGACATCGCCCGGGGCGCGGGTGCCAAGAGCGTCCAGGCGGTCATTCCCTATTATTCCTACGCCCGCTCCGACAAGAAGGATGCTCCCCGCATCTCCATCACGGCCCGGCTCATCGCCGATCTCCTTGCTACCTCGGGGGCGACCCACGTCATCACCATGACCCTACACTCACCGCAGGTACACGGCTTCTTTAGCGTCCCCGCCGATCACCTGACCGCGCACTCGGTCTTTGTGAAACATTTGCAGAATCAGGATCTGAGCAACGCCGTCGTCGTCTCCCCCGACATCGGACATGCCAAGCGGGCGCTGAAGTTGGCGAAGGCGCTGAAGCTGCCCGCCGCTGCTGCCGAGAAGCGCCGTCTCGACGGCAAGCACGTCACCATCGACGGGATGATGGGAAACGTATACGGCAAGCGGGTCCTGCTGGTGGACGACGAGATCGCGACCGGGGGCACCATCGTCGAGACCATCCGCTACCTGCGTAAGGAGGCGGTCACGCGCGTGACGGTCATCGGGACACACGGGCTCTTCGCCGGCGATGCTGTGGAGGAACTGAATGCCATTCCCGAGATCGATGAGATCGTCGTCACGGACACGGTTTACATACCCGAAAAGCGGCAACCTGCGCGGTTGACCATTCTCCCGGTGGGGCACATCTTCGGGGAGGTCATCCGCCGTAACGTGCAGGGACAATCGGTGGGGGAACTCTTCGAGTTCTGGCCCTTGCCCGACGGATCTCAAAGCGCATAACATCTGTAGCTAGACAGCTGTTAATGAGGAGACTGGGCAGCAGATATCTGCTGC